>JASJAL010000171.1 GCA_030067055.1 Kiloniellales bacterium
GCCTCCGAGCAGACAGTGCCGGGCTTCAGGGCCACGCAGGCCTCAACCCTTTGGCCGTAGTCGGGGCAGGGGCGAGCGAAGGCGGCGGCCTCCAGGACCGTCGGCTGGGCCAGCAGCGCCTCGTCGATCTCTCGCGGGGCGATGTTCTCGCCGCCCTTGATGATGAGTTCCTTCAGACGGCCGGTGACGAAGACGTAGCCCGACCCGTCCATGCGGCCCAGGTCGCCCGTCCGCAGCCAGCCGGCCTCGGTGAGCGCATCGGCAGTGGCTGCCGGATCCTTGAAGTAGCCCTTCATCACGTTGGGGCCGCGGACCAGGATCTCGCCGGCCACGCCGGGCGGCACTTCGCCCTGCTGCGGGTCGGCGATCCGGACCTCGTTGCCCCAGCCCGTGCCGGGCGAACCGGTCTGCCGTCGGCCCGGTGGCAGGGGGTTCGACAGCACCTGCGCCGCGGTCTCGGTCAGGCCAAGGGTCTCGATCACCGGCAGGCCATAGCGGGACTCGAAAGCTTCCTGGGTCTCCGGTGCCAGCGGTGCCGAGGCCGAACGTGCGAAGCGCAGCCGCTCCAGCCTGTCTCTCGGCGGGTCCTCGGCCTCGGGCAGGTTCAGCAGGTAGGCGAAGAGCGTCGGGACCAGGCTGACCCAGGTGCAGTCCTCCGTGCAGACCTGATCCCAGAACCGGGTGGCGGAGAACCGCCGCGGCATCAGCACCGAGCCCCCGGAAACCAAGGGTGCCATCAAGGTCACGCAGAGGCCGTTGATATGGTAGAGGGGCAGGACGCAGAGCGCCCGGTCGGCCGCGGTCAGCCGGTGCGCCTCGACGACGTTGCGGCCTCCTGCCAGAAGGCTGCGCTGGGTCAGCAGCACGCCCTTGGGTCGGCCGGTCGTGCCCGAGGTGTAGATCAGCAGCCCTTCGGCCTCGGCATCCGGCGCCGCCGGCAACGCCGCTTCGATCAGGTCGTCCGGCCAGAGCGGCCCCCGGTCGGGATCGCAGGAGACCAGGGTCGGCGGATCCGCGCGCCCGTCCAGGGCTGCCCGGATCAGGGCTTCCTGTGCGTCGCCGACAAGGACCACGCGGGCCTCGGAATGAGCCAGGACGAAGGCCAGGGTCTCGGGGCCGGCGGCCAGGTTGACCGGGGTCGCGCGATAGCCGCCGTAGAGGCAGCCCAGGACCGCGAGAGCGGCGGCGTAGCCGTTGTCGAGCGCGAAGGCAACGCTCTCGCCGGGCCGGACTCCCAAGGCTGCCAGGCATCGCGCCGTGGCAGCCGTCACATCGCGCAGCGCCGCGAAGTCGACCCGCCGGCCGCTTTCCGGGCAGATCAGAAAGCGGGCCTCCGGGCTCTCCGCGGCCCGGCGGTCGATCAGCTCGCGCAGGGTGGCCGCGGCCGGGGCATCCGGCCGCCGGTTCACCGTCCGACCTCGCGCCAATAGTCGCCGAAGATATCCTCCAGCGCCGGCTCTTCGGCCGGGATGCGGCGCACCACGCGGGTGATGTTGAGGAAATGGCGCCAGTGCAGGTTCTCGTCGATCGAGTTGCCGCCCCAACTGCCGCAGCCCATCGAGAGCGAGAAGGGCAGGCCGTTGTCGAAGGCGCCGCCGGTCGCGAAGCAGTGGGCCTGGTTCACGATCACCCGGCAGGTCGGCAGCTCGTGGCCGAGTTCGAGGGCCCGCTCCGCCGAGCTGCTGTAGAGCCCGACGGAGTGTCCGCTGCCCTGATGGCTGAGGATCCGTCCGGCCAGCGTCTTGGCGGCGCCGAAGTCCGTGGCACCGTAGAGCGCCAAGGCCAGCGATAGCTTTTCGCCGGACATCGGGTTCTCAGGGCCGACGGCGCTTTCCTCGGCGACGACGAAGCGGGTCGTCTCCGCATCCAGCCGGCTCAGTCCGGCCTCGCGAATCACCGCGTCGATATCCTTGGCCAGAAGCTTGCGGTTCAGTCCGCCACCATCCGGCCAGAGCGCGGCGACCAGCGCTTGCCGTTCCTCGCTGTTCAGAACGACGCCGCCCTCGGCCGCAAGCGCCTCGAGGAAAGGCTCCCGTACTGCGTCGAGGACGATCACCGCGTTCTCCGAGGAACAGGAGGTCGCGTTGTCGAAGGTCTTGGAAGCGGCGATTCCGGCCGCGGCGGCGGCCAGATCTGCGGTCTCGTCGACGATAACCGTGGCGTTGCCGGCCCCGACCCCGATGGCCGGCGTGCCCGAGCGGTAGGCGGCGCGGACGTTGGCCTGGGACCCGGTGACGATGACCAGGTCGGCGGCCTCCATCAGGCGCTGGCTCTTGGCCTTGCTCGCGGGCGGCGGCAGCATCTGGACCAGATCGTGCGACAAACCCACCTTGTCCAGCTCGGCATGGACGTAGCCGAGCAGCCGGGCGCAGACCTCCGTCCCCTTGGGGCTAGGCGCCAGCACGATGGCATTGCCGCATTTCAGCGCATTGACGACGTTGTTCACCGGGGTCGCGACCGGGTTGGTCGAGGGCACGACGGCGCCGACCACCCCGATGGGACGGGCGATCTCGATCAGGCCGCGCTCGGGCAGCTCGCGAACCACCCCGCAGGTCCGCAGGCCTTTCAGGTCGCGCAGCAGGCCGAGCGTCTTGCGGTGGTTCTTGCGGACCTTGTCCTCGACCTTCCCGAGGCCGGTGGTTTCGACGGCAAGCGACGCGAGTTCGCGGTTGCGATCCGGCTCCATTACGGCCCAGGCGGCCGCCTGGACGGCCAGGTCCAAACGTCGCTGGTCCGCGCCGGCCGCGAAGTCGGCCTGGGCGCGGCGTGCCCGGGCCACGACCTCGTCGACCGCGATGTTGTCCGGATCGCGGGCCTGCCGCTCGATGCCAAGCTTCGCCATCTCGTTCTCCAACCGAATGCGCGAAGGCCACGCTCTTTTTCCGGGCCCAAGACTGCTGGCCCTACCGTGGGCAAATTCGGCGCAAGTCTAGCGCGTTTCGCGGGACATCGCTCGGCAAAGCCGCTCACGAGATTAGGCAAAGGATCCAACCCGAAGGCGCGGCGGCGCGTAGTCTTGCAGCGCTGTGGCAAAACTCACCGAGGCCATGCTGCGGAACTGCTTTCCTGCCCCCAGGCGGATCGAAGCAGATCCGCCTGCCGACTTCCGGTTTCCTGCCCGCCGATCGGCGGGCGGCGAGCCAGGTCAAGGGCCTGCCTGCCTACCCCTTGCGACACCGGGGGGCACGGGTGCCGCGCTGCAGATCCATCCGGGGGGAAAAGGATCTCGCGGCGCGGCACCTATCTACTTGTACCCTGAGGCGCCTCGGACGCTCGCAGATTTTGGCCCTCGCGCCGCTCGGTAGGACCCATCATCGACCGCAGCTCACGGACTTTGGCAGCCGAACCAATCCCCATCCGAAAATCGGATCCCGACCCGGCGGTCCCAGGTCGCGCGCGCTGGCGCGGAGCAGCGCGTGGGCCGATTCGCTGTCGTCCCCAAGATCCGAACCGCGCAGCAGCGCGAAGGCCGCGCTGACGAAGGGCGCGGCGAAGGACGTTCCGGTCTGGACGATCTTGCCGCCGCCGGCCTTGGCCAAGGGCACTTCGACGCCGGGCGCGGCAAAGGCAAGGTGGGGGCCGCGGGCCGCGGCTCGGTAAGGGCGCAAGCGGCTGTCGATCGCGGTCACCGCGACCACCGCATCGTAGGCGGCCGGGAAGGTCCTGGCCTTGCCGTCGCGCTGTTCGCCAGCCGCGCCGACCAGGATGATGCCTCTTTGGGCGCTTTCGTCGATCGCGGTGGCGAGGAGTTTGTTGCCGCGGCCGGAGAAGCTCATGTTGACGACCGTGACCTGCTCGGCGATCAGCCAATCCAGGGCGCGGACCAGATCGAGGGTATCGGCACGATCGCCGTCATCGCGGGCATGGAAGGCATCGGCGGCGAAGAGCTGGGCCCGCGGCAGCAGGCCGGTGACGCCGCTCTCGGCCGCTCCGACGAACAGGCTGGCGACGGATGTGCCGTGCTCGGGGGAGGAGGGGCGCCTGTCAATGCCGCGAAAGCTGCGCGCAGTCATTGCCGCCGCGCGCAGCGACTCATGCTCGGGCGCGACGGCGGTGTCGATCATGCCGATACGCAGGCCGTCGCCGCATTTGGCCGCCGAGCGGTTCCAGCTCATCAGCTCCTGCGCCAGGCAGTTGCTGTCGCAGGCGGCCTCATTGCGTGGGCTGTAAAGTGTGTTGATGTCGAAGCTTGCGGCGGGCGCTGTCCGCTCTGCAAGCTGCAAGGCCTGCACCTCGCTGAGTCCGGGAGGCAATCTGAGGCGATCGATCCGTCCGGTCAGGGCCGTCAGGTCCGCGCCCTCGATGACCCCGAAGCCAAGCCGCTCGAGATCGCGAATGGCCAAGGGATCCAGGTTTAAGGCGACGATTTCGCGCAGTTCGAAGTCCCGGCCCTCGCCGGAATCTTGCTCGGCTCCTCCGAACGAGGCTGCGTCATCGTCGCCCTCATCCCCGTCATCGCCGTCGTCGTTGTCGCCGCCATCGTCATCGTCACCGTCGTCGTCGCCGTCGTCATCGTCGCCGCCGTCATCATCGCCGCCGTCGTCGCCGTCGCCGTCATCGCCGTTGCCGTTTCCCTCGTCGCCGCCGTCGTCACCCCCGTCGTCACCGCCGTCATCGCCGTTGCCGTCGCCGCCATCACTGTCGCTGTCGCCCCCATCGTTGCCATTGCCGCCGTCGCCGTCACCGTCTCCGTCGTCTGCCACGACGTGCAGCGAAAACAGCGCGACCGGCGCTGCGATGGCCAGCAAAGTCAGAACGACAATCGCCAGTGCCTGGAGGGGGCCGCTGCGCGGCTTTGGGTCCGGTCGCTTCATGAAGTTATTTCCCTGGTGCTCCTGGGAGCGACCCCTCTCCCAGGAACGGGGAGAGGGGTCAAGGTCCAACTTCCGATGGTCTCGTTTTGGGGGCCGGTGCCCAGGTTAGCGTTCTTCTTCGGAATCGGAGAAGTAGGCCACAACGCGGTCGATCGTTCGGGAGATCGCCGCCTGGACCTGGGCGGCGAAGCTCTGCTCCTCCGCGGCCGCATCCAGGTTGCCGTCGGATTCCGAGCTATCCGCGAGCTCGACGTTTGGTTCCGCAGGCGTCTCTTCGCCGGGCGCTTCCGGCTCCGAGGCGGCAAGCTCGGCCGCTTCGTCCGTCGTGTCGTCGGTCGCGTTGGCGACTGGCTCCGCGGCCTCCGTGTCTTCAGTATCTTCGGGGCTGGCGGCCGCAGCCACCTCCTGCTTCGCATCTGCGCGGTCGCCTTCTTCCGGCTCGGCTTCGACGCTCGCGGACTCCGGAGCTTCGGCAACCGGGCCTTCGGCCTTAGCCTTTGCCTCCGCCGTTAGGGATTCCGAAGCCTCCTCCGAGTCGGCCGTGTCCTCAGCCTGGGTCTCCTTCGCATCGTCGGCTTCGTTCGGATCGGCTTTAACCCCGGCGGTTTTCGAGGCGTCGATATCCGGGTCCTCGGTTTCAGGCTTCGTCTCGGCATCTGCGGTTTTCGAGACCTCCTCCGCATCGGCCGGATCCTCAGCCTGAGTTTCCTCGATGTCGTCGCCCTTCTTGGTGTCGGCTTCGACAGCGGCAGCTTCCGTGGTATCGCTTGCCGGCTCCTCAGTCTTTGGCTCAGAGTCCGCGGCTTTCGCGTCCGCCGTGGCCTCGTCCGTGACTTCCGCCACGGTTTGCAACGACTTCGCGTCGTCGCCGTCGTCTAGGTCGGTTTCGGCAGCATCGGACGCCTGGGAGTCGGCCTCCTCGGCCACCGACTTCGACTCAGCCACTTCTTCCGTCGAGGCAACCTTCGGGTCGGCAGGGGGCTCGGCCGTTTCCGGTTTCACATCTGCATCGTCGGGCGCCGGCGGTGTGACCGCGGCGGTTTCGGTCACCTCGCTTCCCGCTGCTTCCGGTTGGGATGGTCCGACAGCCGTCTTTTCGGGTTCGGACTCCTGGGCCGAGCCTTCGACACTCGCCTCAGCCTTGGTCGTCGCGAGGCCGGCCGCCACCACCGCTTCGGGCTTCTGCGCCGGAACCGCGACCGGAGCCTTCGCCTTGGCTTCGGCCGGATCCGGGCTGCCCTCGATGTCGGTCGCCTCGATCTCCTCGTCCTGCGCGACGATGATCCTCACGGTCGCCGAGGTGCCACCGGTCAGCGCTTGCTCGGAGGCCGCGTTGCCACCCTCGGCCAGCGTCTCGTCTGACTCGGCCGAGGTCTCTTCCGGGTCCTCCGCGTCGAAGGCCTGGAACCCGTCGCTTTCGCCGTCGTCGGTCGAACCGACGTTGCGACCGAACTCGGGGTCCTCGTCGTCGCGGCTCTCGGCTCCGACCCTGAGGGCCTCGTCCGCCACGCCGCCCTCGGACTCGTCAGACGGCCCATCTTCTCCGCCCTCGGCAAGCTCGGTCCCGGCATCTTCATCGCTGGAGAACAGCGAGACCAGGCCGTTGAAGGCCCCGGAAAAAACGTTCTCGATCCCGGCAGCCAGCGCCTCGCCGGCATTGGGCTCTAGCTTCTCCGAGTCGTCGTCGTCGCCTTCGTCGTCGAGGCCGGCCGACTCCGGCCCATCATTGTCGCCGTCATCACCATCGTCGCCGCCATCTTCCCCGTCGTCGCCGCCATCCCCGTCGTCCCCGCCGTCGTCCCCGCCTTCGCCGCCCTCGCCGCCATCGTCCCCGCCTTCGCCGCCCTCGCCGCCATCGTCCCCGCCATCACCGCCATCGTCCCCGCCTTCGCCACCTTCGCCACCTTCGCCGCCATCGTCGCCACCCTCGCCGCCTTCACCGCCCCCGTCGTCGTCCGCCAAGGCGAAGGTGCCGGGGAAGTCGGACCCCGGTCCCGACGGCAGGGCAAGGGTCAGGCACAGCGCCAGGGCTGTGGTCGATAGCAACCTGTTGAGGGTAGTACCGGGAGTTTGTTCTCTCATGACTGGCGTCCTTTTCTCGTAAGCGGGAGTGGCGTGTGCCTGGCATAACGGCGCAGTCGGCCCAACTATTCCCTATATTTTCTGCGGTCTATGGCTGCCGCGGAGGATGGAAAAAATGTCAGAATGGGGGCGGAATAAGGTCACGGGCCATCCGTTATCCCGACAAGCGGACGGAGAGGCGAAGGCATGAGTGACGACATCCGGCGCGAAATGGTCGAGCTGCTGCCTCGGCTCAGGCGCTTCGCCTATTCCTTGACGGGTTCTATGGAGGAGGCCGACGACATGGTTCAGACCGCTTGCGTGAAAGCCTTGAGCCGTCTCGACCAGTTCAAGCCGGGAACGCGACTGGACAGCTGGATGTTCCGAATCATTCAGACGACCTGGCTCGACCACGTCCGTTCGGCGCCCGTCCAGCGGACGGTCCTCGACCCGGATGCCCTGGATCAGGCCGTGGCGAGGGACCCCATCGAAGAGCGAACCATGGCGCGGGCCGCCTTGGAAAAGGTGCGCCAGGCGATGAGCGGTCTGCCCGAAGATCAGCGGATCCTGCTTGGCCTCGTGGTGGTCGATGGCCTCAGCTACCGGCAGGCGGCCGAGAGCCTTGGAATCCCCATCGGAACCGTGATGAGCCGCCTGTCCCGGGCCCGTCGGCGCCTGGCCGACGCCATCGAGAGCCCGCGGGCGGCCGCTTCGGAAGGATCCCTGTGATGACCGAGATCAATGATGAAGTCCTGATGGCGTATGCCGACGGCACGCTCGACGACGAGGCAAGGGCGGCAGTCGAGGCCCGCCTGGCAGAGGACCCGGAGCTCCGCAACCTGGTCGAGCGGATGCGGCACTCCGCGGACCTTCTGGCCGAGGCCTTCGATGCGCCGATGAAGGAGGCGCCGCCCCAGGCCTTGATCGACACCATCCTGGGCGAGAACAGCAACGTCGTTTCCCTGGGCGGGCGGCGGGATGGCCCCGGCGTCTGGCGGCAATGGGGCGGCCTTTCGGTCGCAGCCTCGATCGCGCTCGCGGTCGGCATCGGGATCGGTTCCTGGATCCTGGCTCCCGGCGCGGGGCTGCAGGGCAACTCCTATCTCGCGGTCGGGCCGGTGCCGCAGGACAGCGTACTGCATCAGGTCCTGGAGACGCGTGTCAGCGGTGACGCTTTGACGCTGGGAAGCGGCGGGCAGAAGATGGTGGCGGTTTTGACCTTTCGGGACGCTGCCGGGCGCCCCTGCCGTGAGGTCGAGATGCTTCCCGCCGACCTCGCCGACCTGCCGGCTGAGGTCGGGATCGCCTGTCGGGGCGACGGCGCCTGGACCGTGGAAGGCGCTGCCGAAGTCGCGGTCGAGTTGGTCCGGCAGGGCGACACCTTTATGCCGGTCAGCGGGCCAGACGCGAAGACCGTCGAGGCCGTCCTCGATTCGATCGGGGCCGGACAGCCGCTTTCGCCGGACGAGGAAGCCCGCCTTCTGGGGAACGCCTGGCGCTGAATCGGCCGCCAGGAAAAGGAAGCCCTCCTCGCAATAGCTGAGGGGGGCTTCTCGCGTTTCTACAGGAAAGCTCCGGAATCTGCGGTCTTGAAGGGGCCGCGGGGGAATAGCTGCGGTCCGGCTCCGTTGTGTCGGCATGCAAGCCAAGAGACGGGCGAGGACGGCCCGACGGAGCGAAGTCATGAGCCTTAGGATTCTGGTCGCCGTCGCTGGGTTCCAGCGCGAGCTCACGGTGCGCGAGGCGGCCAATGCCGTCGTGGCCGGCCTGCGACGGGTCCAGCCCGACGTCGAGGTGGCCAAGCTGCCCATCGTCGATGGCGGAGAGGGGTTCACCGCGGCCCTCGTCGACGCCACCAGCGGCGCCATGCATCCGGCCAGTGTCACGAGTCCTTGGGGCGAGCCGCTGCGGTCCTTTTTCGGCATGCTGTCTGCCGAGGGCCCGCGGACCGTCGTGGTCGAGGCAGCGGCGGCGGCGGGCACGAGCCTCCTGGCGCACAGGGACCGAGATCTTGGGCCTGGCAGCAGCGTCGGGGTCGGGCAGCTTCTGCAGATCGCCTTGAGCGCGGGCGCCGAGCGCATTCTGCTCGGATGCGCCGATACCCTGCTCGTAGACGGCGGAGTCGGCATGGCCCGTGCCCTGGGCTTTCGTTTTCTCGACGGCGAAGGCGAGGAAATCGGCGATGGCGTAGAAAATCTGCGACGCTTGGCGCGGATCGACTGCAGCCGCAGCGACCCGCGCCTCGAAGATGTGAATATCGATGCGGTGGTCGATTGGCGCAGC
>JASJAL010000172.1 GCA_030067055.1 Kiloniellales bacterium
CAATTCCAGGCCCTGCGCCCGCGCTTCCTCGACGCCATGTCGGAACCTCAGCGTGCCGCCCTGCGGGGCACCACCGATACGGAGCATGTCTTCCGCCTGCTGATGACCCTGCGCGATCGGACACCCGACCTGCCCTTGGCCGAGCTGCTGCGTCGCGGTGCACGCCAGGTCGTCGACTGGTGCCGGACCCAGGATCCGACAGCGAAAATCGGTCTGAATCTGCTGATGACGGACGGCGGAGAGATCGCCGGAACCCGGATCGGTCGGGGCCTCTTTTACATCGAGCGCGACGGCGTCTACGACTGCGAGATCTGCGGGTTTCCGCATGTCCACCATGAGCCGAGCCGGGACTACCGGGCGGTGGTCGTGGCCTCGGAGCCGATCACTCAGGAGACTTGGCGGGAGATCCCGGAGGAGTCCCTGATCCGGATCACCGCGGATACGTGCCTTGTAATCGAATCGCTCTGAAACCTCGGCCTGCCGCCGCCATGCCGTAGCTTTTGGTTGCTCCCCGAGGGCCCTGCAGAGCAAGTCGCGTTTCTTGACCCAGAGCAAGGCGCGCCCACGCCGCTTCTGCTCAGGTCACTGCAAGAATTCTACCTGATCGAGGAGTGGGACATATGCCTGCCAAGGAGATCAGATTCTCGAGCGATGCCCGGGAGCGGATGCTAAAGGGCGTCGACGTCATGGCCGACGCGGTCAAGGTGACGCTCGGGCCCAAGGGGCGCAACGTCGTGGTCGAAAAGAGCTTCGGCGCGCCGCGCATGACCAAGGACGGGGTCTCGGTTGCCAAGGAGATCGAGCTTTCCGACCACTTCGAGAACATGGGTGCCCAAATGCTACGCGAGGTTGCGGTCAAGACCAGCGAGCTCGCGGGCGACGGCACCACGACCGCGACGGTCCTGGCCCAGGCCATCGTGCGCGAGGGCGCCAAGGCCGTTGCTGCAGGCATGAACCCCATGGACCTCAAGCGCGGCATCGACCGCGCGGTCGAATTCGTCGTGGTGGAGCTCCAGGCGCGCTCGAGCAAGGTCACCACGACCGCGGAAATCGCCCAAATCGGGACCATCTCGGCCAATGGCGAGACGGAGATCGGCGACATGATCGCCGATGCCATGCAGAAGGTCGGGAACGAGGGCGTGATCACGGTCGAAGAGGCCAAGAGCCTGCTGACCGAGCTCGAAGTCGTCGAGGGCATGCAGTTCGACCGCGGCTACCTCTCGCCCTATTTCATCACAGATGCCGAGCGGATGAAGGCGGAGATGGAGGAAGCCTACATCTTCCTTCATGACAAGAAGCTCTCGTCACTCCAGCCTCTCCTGCCCCTTCTGGAAGCCGTGGTCCAGTCGGGCAAGCCGCTGCTAATCGTCGCCGAAGACGTTGAGGGCGAAGCGCTGGCGACCCTGGTAGTCAACAAGCTGCGTGGCGGCCTGAAGGTCGCGGCCGTCAAGGCGCCGGGGTTCGGCGATCGCCGCAAGGCGATGCTCGAAGATATGGCTGTCTTAACCGACGGCCAGCTGATTTCCGAGGAGCTCGGCGCCAAGCTCGAGAACGTCACCATGGAGATGCTGGGCCGCGCCAAGAAGGTGATCCTCACCAAGGATGACACCACTCTCGTCGGAGGCGCCGGAGAGGCCGGAAAGATCCAGGCTCGCTGCACCCAGATCCGCCGGCAGATCGAAGACACCAGTTCCGACTACGACAAGGAGAAGCTGCAGGAGCGCCTGGCCAAGCTGGCCGGAGGCGTTGCGATCATCCGCGTCGGTGGCGCCACTGAGGTCGAAGTGAAGGAGCGCAAGGACCGTGTCGAGGACGCGATGAACGCCACCAAGGCCGCGGTCGAGGAAGGCATCCTGCCCGGCGGTGGCATGGCCTTGGCCTACGCGGCCCGGGCACTCGACACCTTAAGCGCGGCCAACCATGACCAGCAGGTCGGCGTCGACATCGTGCGTCGGGCGCTTCAAATGCCGGCCCGACAGATCTTGGTCAATGCTGGTGAAGACGACTCGATCGTCGTCGGCCGCCTTCTGGAGCAGGACGACCTGAACCGGGGCTACGACTCGCAGGAAGGCGTATACTGCGACCTAGTCAAGGCCGGCATTATCGACCCGACCAAGGTGGTTCGCCTGGCCCTGCAGGACGCGGCCTCGATCGCGGGGTTGCTGATCACCACCGAGGCCATGGTTGCCCTGAAGCCAGAGCCTCGGCCCCAGCCGGTCGGCCCCGACGTCGCTAATATGGGCTTCTGACCCTCGAGGCGGGTCAAGGACTGTCTCGGACGGCCTCGAAATCCCGACGACGTCGTCGATCGCACCACGCCCAGGAGATCACAGAGGAGACCTCGAATGCTTTGCGTCATGTCCCGGCGCCGGCGCCCGCGCTAGGAAGAGTCCGAGCGACCACCTTCTGGTCATGGACATTACCTGCAACCAACCCGAGGTGTAGCCGGAATGAGACTAACCATCCTTGCCGCCAGCGCACTCGCCTTCTTGGCCCTTGCCCTGCCTGCATCCGCGGGCGATGCGGCGAAGGGCCGCGCGGACTTCGAAGCCAGGTGCACGAAGTGCCACAGCCTCGACCCAACGGCTTCGGGCTATCGTGGGCCGCACTTGGCCCGGCTCTTCGAGCGCAGGTACGGCGCGGTCGAGGGCTTTCCCTATCGGATGGTCTGGACCGACGCCAACCCCCTCTGGACACGCGAACACCTGAACAACTACCTGGAGATCCACGGTGTGTTCGAAGCGGAAGAGCGCGCCAACCTGATCGAATTCCTCGCCGAGGCGACGAAGGAGTAGGGCCGAACGCTCGGCGCTCATTGGTGCAAGGCTCGCGAAGCGGCCGGTGACGCCGACGCTGCAAGTGTCCACCTTTCCCTCAAGATCCGACGGCCGGAACGCGGTCTTCCCAAGGCAAGTCGTGACTTTTTCGAGATATTGACCGACGTGCGAAGACTATTCCATCGGAACGGGAAGCGTTTGTGTTGTCGGGGCAGCGATGGCAGGGTCGCATCTCCTGACTCCCCTGGACTCACGGTAGGCGAGTCCTCCGCGCATATTCCCCAAAAAGGTGTCAATTGGAGAACCCATCCAATCCTCTCGTGCTTACCGACCCACGGCACCGGCCAAAGGTCAGGCACAATGCTTTCGACCGGCTGGCACTCCGACTTATTCACGACGAACGCGACCTGCCTTTCATTCACCTGATGGCGAGCATGGGGCTCGTCCTTGTCCCCTGTGCGATCTACTTGCTGACGCCAGGGACCTTTCGCTGGTGGCTGGCACCTATGTACCTGGCGCTGCTCTTCGGGGTGTACTTCGACCGCTACATCCTGATGCTCCACAACACGAGCCACCGCACGCTGTTCAAGCGCCAATACAGATGGATGAATCAGATCATTCCGTGGGCACTCGGTCCCTTCGTCGGCCAGTCGCCCGAGACCTATTTTTCGCACCACATCGGGATGCACCACCCCGAAGCCAACCTCGAGGACGACCTCAGCTCGACGATGCACTATCAGCGCGATAGCTTGACCAGTTTCCTCGCGTACTGGCTCCGGTTTCTGTTCCTCGGCATGTTCGAGCTGACGCGCTACCACTATCGGCGCGGCCGCCTCAAGCTGATGCGCTGGGCGTTGCTCGGTGAGCTCAGCTACTTCGCCGTTGTCGGGCTGTTGTTGTGGTTCAACTGGCCCGCTGCGCTGACGGTCTTCGTGATCCCCTTCGTGGCCGCGCGGCTGGGGATGATGACCGGCAACTGGAGCCAGCACGCATTCATCGACTCCGAAGACCCCGGCAACGACTACAAAAACAGCATCGTTTGCGTCAACAGTCGATACAACCGCCGCTGCTTCAATGACGGCTATCACATCGGTCATCACGTCAAGCCGAACAGGCACTGGACGGACATGCCGGCTGACTTCGATGCCAACCGTGCCCGCTATGCTGCAGAGAACGCCGTCGTGTTTCAGGGCACGGACTACCCCATGATCTGGGCGTTGCT
Organism: Kiloniellales bacterium; assembly: GCA_030067055.1. The sequence goes on from JASJAL010000172.1 coordinate 4,000, forward strand.
GATGTTCAAGCGATACGATGCGCTCGCGCGGCGCTTCGTCGACCTTCGCGAGTCACCGCGAAGTCACGAGGAGATCGTGGCATTGCTTCGCCAGCGCACGCAGCGGCTACCTAGAGCGTGATCGCGTCACGCTGCTGCGGCGTGATGCGTGAATCTTGATCTAGGCCCGAGTGGCCGTCACGAACTTGCTCGACGTGGAACTCGTACCAAGTCGTTGGTATTGGGAACGTCGCCTCCTGGCTGTCCTTTGACCTTAGAGCCAAAGTCGCGGCACGTCTGCATTGCCCCTGGCTTCGGACCTCTGGCCCTTCCAGGGCCGGTCTACCCCGGTTTCCAGGCATGCATGGCGGAAGCTGGTGACGGGGCAAAGCGACCCATAGCAGTCATCGGGGTCTCAACCGAGTTGGCGATCGGCCGGCGCCCGCTTGATCCACCGCATGTCTAGCCTGCAGTCTGAAGTGCTATCGATCGTCGCTGCGGATTGCCGTAGGAGATACTCATGTACCCCGTCCTCGCGATCTTGGCCGCGATCGTGCTGGCATATGGTGCCGTCGCTGCCCGGCTGGAGCGAACACCCGTCAGCGGTGCTCTTGTGTTTCTGCTCGTCGGGCTGTTCCTCGGGTCCGTCGGCTTGGGGGTGCTCGAGCCGAACGTCGACCGCGGCAGGCTTCGTTTGCTGGCGGAGTTGACCCTCGCCTTGGTGTTGTTCGTGGAGGCTGCGGACGCGGACCTCGACGTGCTCAAGCGTAGCTTTCTTATCCCGACCCGCCTGCTGGTGATCGGCCTGCCCCTCTGCATTCTGCTGGGCTTTGCGCTCGCTGTTCCGCTATTCCCCGAACTATCGCTCCTGGAGGCCGCGCTGCTCGCGATCATACTCGCGCCGACGGATGGCGCGCTGGGCAAGGCCGTGGTCACCAATCCCGACGTGCCATCGAACGTCCGTGAAGACCTCAAGGTGGAGAGCGGGCTGAACGACGGGATTTGCGTGCCGGTGCTGTATGCCTTCCTCGCGCTCGCCGTCGGCAGGGCGCCGAGCGGGGACAGCGCGGTCGAGCTGACCCTGGGGCTGTTCGTCCAGGAGATCGGCATCGGCGCCGTGGTCGGGGTCGTGTCCGCCTTCGCCGCGTTCAAGACGCTCGGCGCCCTGGCTCGGCGCGGTGTCTGGATCGGCGCCACGTGGCATCCGGTCATGGTCCCGGCGTTGGCGCTGCTCTGCTTTGCCACCGCCCAGTCGCTCCACGGCAGCGGGTTGATCGCTGCGTTCTTGGGAGGCATCACGGTGGCGTTCATTCGCCCGGCCGACAAGCACAAGTGGTTGCACGCTGCCGAAGCGGTCGGCGACACTCTGTCGCTCTTGACTTGGGTCGTTTTTGGCGCGGTGGTGATCGGCCGGGTGCTGCCACAGTTTGGCTGGGATCATGTGCTCTACGCAGCTCTCAGCCTGACCGTGATTCGCATGTTGCCCGTGTTCCTGTCGCTCACCGGCCTGCCCATCGGCACCGATGGCAAACTGTTCATCGGATGGTTCGGGCCGCGCGGGCTGGCCAGCGTCGTGTTCGTGATCATCGTGCTCGAAGCCGGGGTGAATGGTGGCGACAGCATGGCCATGACCGTGGCATGCACGGTGGTCCTGAGCATCATTGCCCACGGTCTGAGCGCCGTGCCACTCGCCCGACGCTACGGCACCCGCGCCTTCGAGGTGGCCGCGAACGACCGCAGTTGATGCCAGCATCTCAGCATTGAGATTCTGCCATCTTCAATGCCAGCGGGCCAATGCGCGCGACCAAGGTGATCATTTGTCCCAGATCGAAGTCGAGAGATATTGATGAACTGTGGAAGGGATGCCGACCTTAACGAGGATCACGGCCGACGTCCGAGGTTGGCTATAGCTCGCCCTCCGGGCGATGTCCGTGGCAGGTCCGGTTTGGCTCCAGCTTCAGACATCAAAGTGACTGAGGACCGAGGTGCCTCTGTTTCCGGACGTCTGTGGCGGTGGCCGGCCACGGAGAAAAGTGACCCGTTCCCGTTATTAAGCTGGCCAAAGCGCAAGTGGCGGGAGCCGGCCAGGAGCGGCCGATCGCGTCGGCCCCCTGCGCGGCCGGTTTCGGATCAGAAAGCGGACGTTGCAGGGTGACGATGATGGCAATGAAAGGTGACATGGCGCTGACCTTCGGACGCGCCGAACCTTGCGGGCAACAGCCAATCTATTTGACCGTGACCACGGCACAATTGGCCAGGCTCGAGATCTTTTGCGACACGCTGCCCATGAAAAGACCCTTCAGACCACCAAGGCCGCGCCGGCCCATAATGATCATGTCATACTTACCTGTTTCCGCTGCACGCAATAGTTCTGTGCTAGGGTCACCATCGCGGATTGCCGTGCTTACTTCGCTAACCCCCTTTTTTCTAAGAAATTGTTCCGCGTCCGCCAATATTTCCATGCCTTGATCTTCTCCTGATTCCGACAAGGCGCTACGGACACTCTCGATCTCCGCCTCATGTAAGGCTGGGTTCTTCTCCAAAGCTGTCAAGTAATCCTTGAGTTGCCGGCGGGCCGGCAAATTGTCCAGGACGTGCAGCAACAAGATCGAGGCCTTGAGTTCCGCAGCTAATTCTGCTGCAAAGCTCATCGCTCTTAGGCAAGGTTCAGAACCATCTACAGGCAAGAGAATCCGCTTTAGCATCTCGTTTTCTCCCTATCGCACCCGACTTTCGAGAATCTAGATCGCCATACGTGGCATTCTTCAACAAACTTTCAATGTGAACACATCGTTGGGGGATTCCCAGACTGCCGGCAGCGAAGCCAAACTGGGTCATTTCACCTTTTCCGACAAACGAGGTCCAGGTCGGCCAGGCCCGCTGCGGACGAGGTTCTGAGGTTGGAACCTAACTTTACCATTACACAGTACATGTGGGGCCATTCGTTTCACGAAGCGCAACGAGACGCCTGGTACAAGAACCTACTCAGGCGCGCCGGACTGCCAGAGTAAACAGGTTGTGGCAAACAGGCATCGAATAAACTTGCAGTTCCGGTAATGGCTAGTCCTTGCCCTCCAGGCTTAGGCGGCGGCGCGTCCGGTTTGGCCCCAGATCTGGACCTCGTGGCCTGAGAGGGTTGCTCTGCGCCTGATTGCGGACCTCTGCGACGGCGGTGGGTGCAAGGGAGGCTTGGCCTGATCCGGTGGTCCGGATTGCCATGTGCTTTGGCCTTCGCCGTCGCCGCTACACGACGACGGCTTCCAGGTCCTTTGGGTGCGCCGTGAGCGGCTCGTAGCCGTCTTCGGTCACGACGACGCTGTCGCCAACCTGGGCGCGGAAGGTCTTGGCGATGCTGACCGAGCCGTCGACGGCCAGCACCATGCCGGGCCGCAGCTTCGTCTTGTCGCCGTAGACCAGCTGCGGCGTCTCCAGGAAGCTGAACCCGGTCGCGCGGCCGCAGCGGAAGGGGTAGTCGAAGCCGGCGGTCTGGATGACTTCGGCGTAGGCGGCGTGGACCTCCTCGGCGGTGACTCCCGGGCGCAGCCGCCCGAGTGCGGCCGCCTGGCTTTCGACCGCCACGCGATAGACCGCCTCCTGCGACCTGTCCGCGATCTCGCCGATCCAGAAGGTGCGGTCGAAGCCGAGCTTGAAGCGGTGAAAGTTCGTCATGCCGCAGAAACACAGGAACACCGGATCGCCCCGTTTCATGGTGCGCGTCGAGGCGCGGCGATGCGGCATCGTGATGTCCCTGCCCGACGCCATGATCTGCAGGAAATGCGTGTTCGGCGACATCCGCGCGTCCTCGTAGTGCGCCGCGAGCAGTTCGGCCGCCTTGCGCGTGCCCGCCGACGACGTTGCGAGCGCAACTTCGTATTCCGGGACGCCGTCACCGATCGCCGCGCGGCCGGCCTCCATCATCGCCATGGCGACTTGGCCGGCATGCCGGGCCAATTGCAGCTCTTCGGCGGACTTGATCATCCGCATTTCGGCAACGATCGGGGTCACGTCGCCGAGCCGGGAGTCCGCGACGACGAGCCCGATGTAGTTGCGCACGACCGGCGGCATATGGTTCGGCTCGATCGCGACCCGGGCGGCGCCGTTAAGCACGTCCGCCAAGGCTTCGCGCCATTCGTCGCCCAGTCCGTCGTTCCAGGCCGCGATCCGGTCCACAGCGGCGGCTTCGGCCATGTCCAGCTCCATGCTGGGCGTGATCAGAAGGCTCTCGCCGTCCTTTGGGACCGCAAGGATCGTCGGTCGCCCGAAATCCATGTGGAGGTAATCGTAGTAGCCGGCGTAGTAGTAGACGCTGTCGTCATCGGTGATCAGCGCAAGGTCAAAGCCCGCATCCGCCAACCTTCCGCGAAGGTCGTTCATTCTGCTCGCAAACATCGCGCGGACCCCCTGCCCCTCGCCAAGCTAGGGAATACGCCGATTGCCAGGCGGCCTGGCGCCGAGGCTCACCTTCGCGCCTTCCGGCCCGTCCAGGGTGCGGTCGAAGAACTCGTAGATGGCGTCGCGCATCCAGTTGAAGTTCAGCGGGGTCATCGCCAGGAAGGCGGCGCCGTGGCCGTCGAGGATGACATGGCGCTCGGGCCGGCCCATCAGCTCCCACAAGGTGTCGCGATTTCCCTCGGTCACGCACTCGTCGTAGTAGGCGTCGAAGAGGATCACCCGCGCCGGATCGGCCCGGCCGGGATAACGTGCCGGGTCGTAGGGCCGGAAGATCGGCTCCAGGAAATCCTCGTACTGCTTCTGGGTCCAGCTGAACTTCTTCAGGACGCTCTTGCGGAGATCGCTCGGCCACTTGGCGATGCAATTTGCGATCACCAGGTGGGGATTGACCAGGCCCACCACCAAGGCGGTCGCCGCGACTCTCGGCTCCTGAACCGCCAGCAGCGCGGCGTAGATGCCGCTGTGACTGAACCCGATCACGCCGATCCGCTCGGCGTCGATCTCGTCGCGCGTTTCCGCCCAGTCGATCAGACGGCGCATGTCGATCAGATTGGCCCGCACCCGCAGCGCCATCCGCTTCATCATCCGGGCCAGGACCTCCTCGCTCCAGGCCTGCTCCATTCCGGCCCAATCGAAGACATGATCCTTGCCGAGGAAGTTGACGACGTGGGTCTCCCCCCGGCCATGCTCGACGAGCCCGGCGGCGATCGTGTCGGAGG
>JASJAL010000173.1 GCA_030067055.1 Kiloniellales bacterium
ACCTTGGCCAGGCGATCGGGATCGGCACCCGGCTGGATGTCGAGCTTGTTGGGCTTGATTAGTTCTGTCCAGTTCTTCTGCAGCACGGCTGCACCCTCGTGTCTAGCAGGCGGAAATACATGCGACACCTTGCCGGCGCCGCCCGGCCGCCGGGCCTATCCCGTCGACCGGCAGAGTCTTTTCGGGTTGCCGTGGACCCGCAGCAGCCGCGTCAGACGCGGCGCCGCTTGGGCGGCCGGCAGCCGTTGTGCGGGATCGGCGTCACGTCCCGAATCGCGGTGATCGTGAAACCGATCGCTTGCAGGGCCCGAAGCGCCGATTCGCGTCCCGAACCCGGTCCCTTGACGTTGACTTCAAGGGTCTTCATCCCGTGCTCCTGGGCCTTGCGACCGGCATCTTCGCCGGCCATCTGCGCTGCGTAAGGGGTCGACTTCCGCGAACCCTTGAAGCCCTGCCCCCCTGCCGACGACCAGGATATCGCATTGCCCTGGACGTCGGTGATGGTGATGATCGTGTTGTTGAAAGTCGCATTCACGTGCGCGATGCCGGAGGTGATGTTCTTCCGTTCGCGGCGACGCAAACGCGGTTGAGCCTTAGCCATTTCGGAGCCCTACTTCTTCACTGCTTTTTTCTTGCCGGCGATGGCCCGCGCTGGGCCTTTACGCGTGCGGGCATTGGTATTGGTCCGCTGGCCGCGCACCGGCAAACCCTTGCGGTGCCGCAGGCCCCGATAGCAGCCCAAGTCCATGAGGCGCTTTATGTTCATCGCGACCTCGCGCCGCAGATCGCCCTCGACGTTGTAGTCGCGGTCGATGGTCTCGCGAATTCGCACGACCTCATCGTCGGTCAGCTCGTTGACCCGCCGCTCGGCCGGGATACCGACCTTCCCGCAGATCTCCGTCGCCTTGGTCTGGCCGATTCCGTGGATATAGGTCAGCCCGACCACGACGCGCTTTTGAGTCGGGATATTGACGCCAGCTATACGAGCCACGCCGCTCTACTCCTTACATTTATGGACACGCGCAAGCGCCCCGGCCGCGCTGGCGTCGGGGACGCGCGATTATAGGTCTCGGCGTCGGCGAGTCAACACTCATGCCCGGCCCAAAACCTGCTCGATTTGGCGGGCGACCTCGTCGATATCGGCCATCCCGTCGACGCCCTGGAGGACCCCGGCCTGCGCGTAATAGGGCAGGATCGGCGCCGTCTGGGCGTGGTAAGCCTCCAGCCGGGCCCGCACCGTCGCCTCGTTGTCGTCATCGCGGCGGCGGAACTCGGTCCCGCCGCAGCTGTCGCAGACGCCCTCGACCTTCGGCCGCTGGAACTCGTCGTGATAGCCGGCCCCACACGCCGCGCAGGAAAACCGTCCGGTGATCCGGCCGACCAAGGCCTCTTCATCGACCTCGAGCTGAATCACTCGGTCGAGCTTCAGACCTTTCTTGGCCAGCATTTTGTCCAAAGATTCGGCCTGCGCAGCGGTCCGCGGAAAGCCGTCCAGGATGAAGCCGTCCTTGCAGTCCGGCTCGTCGATCCGGTCCGAGATCATTTGCACCATGAGTTCGTCGGGCATCAACTGGCCGGCGTCCATCACCGCCTTGGCTTCCTTGCCCAGCGCGCTGCCCGAGGCGACTAGGGCTCGCAGCATGTCGCCGGTCGAGAGCTGGACCAAATTGTGGCGCTCCTCCAACCGCTTTGCCTGCGTTCCCTTGCCCGCCCCTGGCGGGCCAAGAAGAATCACGTTCAACCGCGCCTCCCCCGAAGCTTGGCCTTCTTGATGAGGCCTTCATATTGATGTGCCAACAGATGCGAGTGGATCTGTCCTACGGTATCCATGGTCACCGACACTACGATCAGCAGGCTGGTACCGCCAAAGTAGAAGGGCACGGCATACTCTGCGATCAGCAGCTCGGGCAGCAGACAGACCAAGGCCAGGTAGGAGGCGCCGACCACGGTCAGGCGGACCTGAAGGTAGTTGAGGTATTCGGCCGTGTTGGCCCCGGGTCGGATCCCCGGGATGAAGCCGCCATGCTTTTTGAGATTGTCGGCGGTGTCCGCCGGGTTGAAGACGATCGACGTGTAGAAGAAGCAGAAGAACACGATCATCGCGACGTAGATCACCAGGTAGAGCGGCTGGCCGTGGCCGAGCAGGGCGGTGACCTGGGTCAGCCAGTCCGGCCCGCCGCCGCCCGAGAAGCCGGCCACCGTCAGCGGCATCAAGAGCAGCGAGGACGCGAAGATCGGCGGGATCACGCCGGCCGAGTTCAGCTTCAGCGGCAGGTGCGAAGACTCGCCCCCGAACATCTTCGAGCCCACCTGGCGCTTGGGATACTGCACGATCACCCGGCGCTGCGCCCGCTCCATGAACACGATGAAGGCGATCACGGCCACGGCCATGACCAGAAGGCCGATGATGATCCCGGCCCCCAGGGCGCCCGTGCGCCCCAGCTCCAGGGTCGTCGCCAGGGCCGAGGGCAGGTTGGCCACGATGCCGGCGAAGATGATCAGCGAAATGCCGTTGCCCACCCCGCGCTGGGTGATCTGCTCGCCCAGCCACATCAGGAAGATGGTCCCACCGGTCAGGGTGATCACCGTGGTCACCCGGAAGAACAGGCCCGGATCCGCAACCGCCGGGCCGCTCTCGTTGACCACGCTCTCCATGCCGATGCCGATGCCGTAGGCCTGGAAGGCCGCCAGCAGCACCGTGCCGTAGCGGGTGTACTGGTTGATCTTCTTGCGCCCGCTCTCGCCCTCCTTCTTCAGCGCCTCCAGCTTCGGAGAGACCGCGGTCATCAGCTGCATGATGATCGCCGCCGAGATGTAGGGCATGATGTTGAGCGCGAAGATCGACATCCGGCCCAGCGCGCCGCCGGCGAAGACGTTGAAAAGTCCGACGATCCCGCCGGATTGCTGCTGAAAGAACTCGGCAAGAACCGTCGGATCGATCCCGGGGATCGGGATGTAGGTCCCAAGACGGTAGATCACCAGCGCGCCCAAGGTGAACCAGATGCGCTGCTTCAACTCGGTCGCCTTGGACAGCGCTCCGAAGTTGATGTTGGCGGCGAGTTGTTCAGCGGCTGATGCCATCGGAATGTCCTTCTTGGAGGGCGGGCCTAGGCCTCGGTGCCAGCCTCGCCCTCTCCTTTGGCTTGGGTCTCTTTGGCCTTGGGCTTTGCCTTGGCCTTGCTCGCCCCCGCCTCGCCGGCCTCCGCCTTCGTCGCCGCAATGGTCACCGACCCGCCGGCCTTCTCGACCGCGGCGACCGCCGCCTTGGAGGCGCCTGCGACGGTGATGTTCACTTTGGCCTTCAGCTCGCCGTTTGCAAGGAGACGGACGCCGTCACGGGCCTTCTTGAACAGGCCGGCCGCGCGGAGGGCCTCCGCGTCGATCGCTTTCTTGGCGTCGAGCCGGCCCGCGTCGATGGCCTGCTGCAGGCGGCCGATGTTCACCTCGACGAAGTCCTTGGCAAAGACGTTGACAAAGCCGCGCTTGGGCAGCCTGCGGTAGAGCGGCATCTGGCCGCCCTCGAATCCCTTGATGGCCACGCCGGAGCGTGACTTCTGGCCCTTGTGGCCCCGGCCGGCAGTCTTGCCCAGCCCGGAACCCGCGCCCCGGCCGAGCCGCTTGCGGCCCTTGCGGGCACCGGGATTGTCGGAAAGCTCGTTCAGTCTCATTGCCCAGCAGGTCCCTAATCGATTGCGCCCGACCGCGCAGGCTTCTGGCGGCCGGTCCTCGGCTGCGTCAGGCCTCGCCTTCGACCCTGACGAGGTGACTTACCTTGTTGATCATGCCCCGGACCGCCGGAGTGTCCTCCAGCTCGCGGGTCCGGTGCATCTTGCCCAGGCCGAGGCCCTTGAGGGTCTGGCCCTGGTCCTTGGGACGCCCGATCGGACTGCCGATCTGGGTCACCCGCAGAGTCTTCTTCGCTGCAGCCATCAGGCGGTCTCCACGGCCTCTTCCTCGCCACGCGCCTCGCGCCGGCCGAGGATGTCGGAGACCTTCTTGCCACGGCGCTGGGCGACCTGTCGCGGATTGGCGCAGTTGCCCAGGGCATCGAAGGTCGCCCGGATCATGTTGTGCGGGTTGGCCGAGCCGACCGACTTGGCGACCACGTCCTGCACGCCCATGGCCTCGAAGACCGCGCGCATCGGGCCGCCTGCGATGATCCCCGTGCCCGGCGGCGCGGCGCGCAGCACCACCCGGCCGGCGCCGTAGCGCCCCTTGACGTCGTGGTGCAGGGTCCGGCCCTCGCGCAGCGGAATGCGAACCAAATGCCGCTTCGCGGCTTCGGTCGCCTTGCGGATCGCCTCGGGCACTTCGCGCGCCTTGCCGTGGCCGTGACCGACCCGGCCGCGGCCGTCGCCGACCACCACCAGCGCCGCGAAACCGAAACGGCGGCCGCCCTTGACGACCTTGGCGACACGATTGATGCCGACCAGCTTTTCGATCAGATCGGGGTCGTCGCGGCTGCCCCGATCCTGCCTGTCGCCCCGCGACATTCTGTCTCCACGTGCCATCTTCTATCCTTTAGAACGAGAGGCCGCCTTCGCGGGCCGCGTCTGCCAAGGCCTTGATCCGGCCATGAAAAAGGTAAGGTCCACGGTCGAAGACCACCTGCTTGATGCCCGCAGCGGTCGCCCGCTGAGCAATCAGCTTGCCGACTTCCTCCGCGGCGCCCCGGTTGCCGCCGCTCTTCACCTTGCCCTTGAGGTCCTTGTCCAAGGACGAGGCCGCCGCCAGCGTCTTGCCGTCCTGATCGTCGATCACCTGTGCGTAGATATGCAGGTTCGACCGGAAGACCGACAGCCGGGGGCGTCCCTTGGCCCGCTGCCGGAGGGTCGAGCGGACTCGCTTCTGACGACGCTTCTGAAGTTCGATTGCGCTCAGCATGGCCTTACTTCTTCTTGCCTTCCTTGCGGAGAATGAACTCGCCCACATAGCGGATGCCCTTGCCCTTGTAGGGCTCCGGCGGGCGGTAGCCGCGGATCTCTGCGGCGACCTGACCGACCTTCTGCTTGTCGGCCCCGAAGACCGAGATCGAGGTCGGCTTCTCGCACTGGATCTTGATCCCTTCCGGGATCGGGAAGTTCACATCGTGGCTGAACCCGAGCTGCAGGTTCAGCGAGTTGCCCTGCACCGAGGCCCTGTAGCCGACGCCGGTGATCTCGAGGTCGCGGCGGAATCCCTCGGCGACCCCGGTCACCAAACTCTGGATCCGCGAGCGGGCGGTGCCCCACATGGCGCGCGCCTGCTTGGATTCGCTCAGAGGACGCACCGTGATGTTGCCCTCGGCCATTTCGGCGACGACGTCGTCCGTCATCTCGTAGACCAACTGGCCTTGCTGTCCCTTTGCGGTCACGACCTTTCCGTCGATCTTGACTTCGACGCCCTGAGGCACCTCGACCGCATTCTTACCTACCCGCGACATCTCGCCCTTCCCTTAGAAGACCCGGCAGAGCACTTCGCCGCCGACGTTCTGGGCCCGGGCTTCCTGGTCCGACAGCACCCCGCGGGGCGTCGACAGGATCGTGATCCCCAAGCCGCTGTACTGGCGCGGCAATTCCTTGATCTTTGAATACACGCGGCGGCCCGGGGTGGAGACCCTGGCGATCTCGTGGATCACCGGCGCACCGTCGGCGTACTTCAGCTCGATTTCCAGCTGTCGGAGGCCATCACGCACTTCCGTCGTGAAGTAACCGCGAATATAGCCCTCGCGTTTCAACACCTCGAGCACGTTGGCCCGCAGCTTGGAGGCCGGAGACTGCACGGACGACTTCCGCGCCCGCTGTCCGTTGCGGATGCGCGTGAGCATATCGCCGAGTGGATCGCTCATGCTCATAATCTTGCGTCCTTTCCTACCAGCTCGACTTCACGACGCCGGGCACCTGCCCGACGGACGCCAGCTCGCGTAGCGCGATCCGCGACAGCTGGAACTTCCGGTAGTAGCCGCGCGGGCGACCGGTCAGCTCACAGCGATTTCGGACCCGCGACGGCGCCGAATTCCGCGGCAGCTCCGCAAGCTTGATGTAAGCCTGGAAGCGTTCCTCCGACGGCAAGGACCGATCGCGTGCGATCGCCCTCAGGGCGGCGCGCTTGTTGCTGTGGCTCTTGGCCAGCTTCTTGCGTCGCTGGTTCTTCTCAATGGCGCTTTTCTTTGCCATGCGTTGGCTTCTCCCTTCGGCCGTCTACTTGATGAACGGCATGTCGAAGTTCTTCAGAAGGACCCGACCTTCGTCGTCGGTCTTGGCCGTCGTCGTGATCACGATGTCCATGCCCCGGATCTCGTCGACCTCGTCGTAGTTGATCTCCGGGAAGATGATCTGCTCCTTCACGCCCATCGCGAAGTTGCCCCGGCCGTCGAAGCTCCGCTCGGGAATGCCGCGGAAGTCTCGGGTCCTGGGCAAGGCGATGGTGATCAGGCGGTCGAGGAACTCGTACATCCGGTCGCGGCGCAGGGTGACTTTGCAGCCGATCGGCATGCCCTGGCGCAGCTTGAAGGCCGCAATCGACTTCTTCGCCCGGGTGACCACCGGCTTCTGACCGGAGATCGCGGTCAAGTCCTTGACCGCCGACTGGACCTTCTTGCTGTCCTGGACCGCCGAACCGACGCCCATGTTGATGACGATCTTGTCGATCCGCGGCAGCTGCATCGGATTGTCGTAGCCGAATTCCTTCGCAAGGGCTGGCCTGACGACGGTTTCGTAATGCTCTTTAAGGCGCGTTGCCATCGCTCTCGTGTCCCAAACTACCGGTCGATCACTTCGCCCGAGCGGCGGGCGACGCGCACCTTGCGCGCGCCTTCGACGACCTTGAATCCGACCCGCGTGGGCTTGTCCGAACCCGGATCGACATGGGCGACGTTGGAGATATGAATCGTCGCCTCCTTCTCGATGATCCCGCCCGGATTGGCCGGGCCGGGACGCTGGTGACGCTTTACCAGGTTGACGCCCTGAACCAGGAGCCGATCCTCCTTGGGGAGAACCTGCAGCACCTCGCCGCTCTTGCCCCGGTCGCGACCGGTGATCACCATCACCTTGTCACCCTTCTTGATCTTCATCTTCTTCGCCATCACAGCACCTCGGGCGCCAAGGAGATGATCTTCATGAAGCGCTTGGCCCGCAGCTCCCGGGTCACCGGGCCGAAGATGCGGGTGCCGATCGGCTCGCCCTGCGGGGTGATCAGCACCGCCGCATTGCGGTCGAAGCGGATCACCGTGCCGTCGTCGCGCCTCAGGTCGTAAGCGGTGCGCACGATGACCGCGCGATGCATGTCGCCCTTCTTGACCCGGCCGCGCGGGATGGCCTCCTTGACCGAGACCACGATGACGTCGCCGACGTCGGCCGTCTTGCGCTTCGAGCCACCGAGGACCTTGATGCACTGCACGCGGCGGGCACCGGAGTTGTCGGCGACATCGAGCTGTGATTGCATCTGAATCATCGCTTCGAACCCCTTCCTAGGCCTCGGCCGCTGCCGAGTCCGACAGGACTTCCCAAGTCTTGGACTTCGAGATCGGCCGGCATTCGCCGATCCGGACCACGTCGCCGATCTTGTAGCGGTTGTCCTCGTCGTGGGCGTGGTAACGCTTCGAGCGTTTCACGAACTTCTTGTACATCGGGTGCCTCAGCCGGCGTTCGACCAGGACCGTCACGGTCTTGTCGGCCTTGTCGCTGACCACCACTCCTTGAAGAACTCGGCGCGGCATACTCGTTATCCCCTAGGATGCAACCTGCTGCTTTTCGCGCAGAATGGTCTTGATGCGCGCGATGTCGCGGCGCACTTGGCGAACCTGCGCGGTGTTCTCCAGCTGGCCGCTCGCCCGCTGGAAACGCAGGTTGAATTGCTCCTTGTGCAGCTTGCCGAGCTCGTCCTTGAGCTCGTCGGCCGTCTTGGCGCGCACGTCCTCGGCCTTCATCGATCAGCCTCCTTCGCCAAGGCGGGTCACGAAGCGGGTCTGGACCGGCAGCTTGGCCGCGGCCAGCGTGAAGGCGTCTTCGGCCAGGTCGCGCGGTACGCCGTCCAGCTCGAAGAGGATGCGTCCAGGCTTGACCCGGGCCGCCCACCACTCCGGATTGCCCTTGCCCTTGCCCTGCCGAACCTCGGCCGGCTTCTGCGACACCGGAACGTCCGGGAAGATCCGGATCCAGAGCTTGCCGACACGCTTCATACGCCGTGTGATGGTCCGCCGCGCAGCCTCGATCTGGCGCGCGGAGACCCGGCCCGCAGTGGTCGCCTTGAGCCCGAAAGCGCCGAAGGTCACCAGCGTGCCGGAGGACGCCCGGCCGTGGATCCGGCCCTTGTGCTGCTTGCGGAACTTGGTTCTCTTTGGCTGTAGCATCTTCTCTCTTCCTCGAGCGGACCGTCGGCGTCAGCGTGCGGTCTGAACTTCCTGGGCTCGCTTGTCCTGGGCCATCGGATCATGGGCTAGGATCTCGCCCTTGAAGACCCAGACCTTGACCCCGCAGGTGCCGTAGGTCGTGCGCGCTGTCGCCTCGCCGTAGTCGATGTCCGCGCGCAGTGTGTGCAGGGGCACGCGGCCCTCGCGGTAGGTCTCCGAGCGCGCGATCTCGGCGCCACCCAATCGGCCGCCGCACATGATGCGGATACCAAGGGCACCGAGCCGCATGGCCGATTGCACCGAACGCTTCATGGCCCGCCGGAAGGCGACCCGGCGCTCCAACTGCTGGGCGATGTTTTCGGCGACCAGACGGGCATCGATCTCCGGCTTGCGGATCTCGACGATGTTCAGGTGGACCTCGTCGCCGGTCATCTGCTGCAGATCGCGGCGCAGTTTCTCGATGTCCGCGCCCTTCTTGCCGATCACCACGCCCGGCCGTGCCGTGTGAATGGTGATCCGGGCCCGCTTGGCCGGCCGCTCGATCACGATTCGCGCCACGCCGGCTTGGGCCAGGCGCTTGTGCAGGTACTCACGCAGCCGCAGGTCTTCGTGCAGCAGCTTGGCGTAGCCGTTATCGGCGAACCAGCGGGAGTCCCAGGTCCGGTTGACGCCGAGCCGCAGCCCGATGGGGTTGACCTTCTGGCCCATTAGATTGTCTCCTCGCGCTCGCGCACGACCACGCGCAGATGGCTCCAGGGCTTCACGATGCGCCCGACCCGGCCTCGGGCGCGGGCCCGGAAGCGCTTCATCGTCA
>JASJAL010000015.1 GCA_030067055.1 Kiloniellales bacterium
ACGCCCGAGAACGGGCCGCTGATGGTGATCCCGGGCTCCCACAAGGGCCGGGTCTTCGACCACCACCAGGACGGCTGCTTCATCGGCGCGATCGCCCCCGCGGAGGTGCAGGACCTTCTTCCGAAGGCCGTCGCCCTGACCGCGCCAGCCGGATCCGTCTCCTTTCACCATGTCAGGACGATTCACGGCTCGCGCGAGAACAGCAGCGCCTCGAGCCGTCCGCTGCTGCTATTCAGCTACGCGGCCGTCGATGCCTTCCCGGTCTTCGAAAAACCGGAGATCGCCGAGTTCGACGCTCGGATCCTGCGCGGCAACCCGACCACGGTGGCGCGACAGACCGCCGTCCCCGTGCGGATCCCGGAGCCCAAGGTGCCGGAGGCCGATTCCATCTTCGACGACCAGGCGATCATGAGAGACAGGTTGCTCGCCGCCCAGAGGGCCTGATCAGCGCCGGGCCTCGATCAGCCAGGCCGGCAGGTCGGACCAGGCATAGGCGGTCTCGTCGAGCAGGGCGCCGGCGAAGCGCTCCTGGCGTTCGGCGACCTGGGCGCCGCCCATGGCCTCGTAGAAGAAGCGCGTCGGATTGCGCGACAGGACCCAGAGAAAGGCGGAGTGTGCGCCCTTGGCGGCGATCTCGTCGAAGAGAGCGACCAGCAGGCGCCGGCCGATGCCGTGGTTCTGCCAGTCCGGCAGGACGTAGAGCGTGTAGACCTCGGCCGGATAGGGAAGCTCCCGGTGCCGCGTGGGGCCGCAGTCGCCGAAGCCCAGGATCCGGTGGTCCGGCAGCTCGGCGACCAGGGTCGTGGTCCGCTTCTGCCGCGCAATGGCCTCGCGCCAAGAGACCTGCTTGCGGTCGACCGACTGGCTGACCAGGTAGTCGTCGGGCAGGATCCCGGCATAGGTCGCCCGCCAGGTCTCGACGTGGACCTCGGCGATGCCGGCGGCGTCCATCGGTGTCGCCGCACGGATGCGGACGGGCTCGGTCATCACGCCAGTCTGCGCTCCCGCTCCAGGATCGCAAGACAGAAACCGTCGGTGCCGTGGCGCCGTGGAGTCAGCCGCAGCCCGCCGGCATGGCGGGCGTCCGCGGGCGGCCCAGCACCCAGGGCCTCGGCCCAGACCGCCTCGACCGGGAGCGGCGCGAAGCCCGGCTGCGCCGCCAAGAAGGCCGCCAACCGCGCCTCGTTCTCGGCCGGCAGCAGAGAGCAGGTCGCGTAGATCAGCCGGCCGCCAGGCGCGACCAGGGCGGCGGCGGTCCGCAGCAGCTGGTCCTGGGTCGCTTGCAGGGCCTCCAGGCGCGATGGCGCGAGACGCCAGCGGGCGTCCGGGCTGCGCCGCCAGGTGCCGGTCCCGCTGCAGGGCGCGTCGATCAGCACCCGATCGAAGGTCCCGGCCTGCGCCGCCAGCCAGGGGTCCTCCGCCCCTTCCAGGCGCTGCAGCTCGACCCCGGATAGGTCGGCGCGGCGCAGTCGCGGCCTGGCAGCTGCCAGCCGCGCCGGATCGATGTCGGCCGCCACCAGGCGGCCCTCCCCGCCCATGGCGGCACCCAGTGCCAGGGTCTTGCCCCCGGCCCCGGCGCAGAGGTCGCAGACCGCCAGGCCGGGGCGGGCGTCGGCCAGCAGGGCGAGAAGCTGGGAGCCCTCGTCCTGGACCTCCACCAGGCCATTGCGGAAGGCCTCGGTCGCGGTGATCGCGCGCCGCCCGGCGACCCTCAGGCCGAGCGGCGAATAAGGCGTCGGCACACTCTCGATCCCGGCCTCGGCCAGGGCACGCCGGGCCGCCTCCCGGTCGCCCTTCAAGGCATTGACCCTGAGGTCCAGCGGTGCCTCATCCAGGAGAGCCTGCAGCTCTGCCTCGGCCTCGGCGCCGAAGGCCGCCTCGAAGTCCGGCAGCAGCCACTCAGGGCACTCCAGGCGGGCCCAGGTTGGCTGTTCGGCATGGACCAAAGCCTGACCGGCTAGGGCCTCCAGGGCCGCGCGCTCACCCGGCTCCAGGGCCGGCGGCGAATAGCGTCCCCCGTCGAAGAGCGCCGCGGCCGCCTCGGCGGCCTCGCCGTCGATCAGCAGCAGGCCGGCCAGAACCCGGTGGCGCACTCGGGCCGCCAGGCCCGCCCGCGCGCACCACCAGTCCAGCCGGGCCTGGGCCCTGAGCAGGCCGAAGACCCGCTGGCCGATCGCCCGGCGGTCCTTGGCGCCGATGTAGCGACGGGCGCGCAGATAGGCCGTGACCGTCTTGTCGGCCGGTGCCTCGGCGGCGGCGACCTGCTCCAGGACCTCGATGGCGGCGGCGATGCGGGCGGCGGGTGTCATGGGAGGGCGGGCCCGGGTTCGGGCGCGGGCTCAACCGTTGCGGTAGTTCGGCGCTTCCCGGGTGATCGAGACGTCGTGGACGTGGCTTTCCCGCAGGCCAGCGTTGGTGATCCGCTGCAGGCGGCAGTTGCGCTGCATCTCGGCGATGGAGGCGTTGCCGGTGTAGCCCATGGCCGCGCGCAGGCCGCCGACCAGCTGGTGGATGACGTTGCCGACCGGGCCCTTGTAGGGCACCCGGCCCTCCACGCCTTCGGGCACCAGCTTGAGGGAATCCGCGACCTCCTGCTGGAAGTAGCGGTCGGCCGAGCCGCGCGCCATGGCGCCCAGCGAGCCCATGCCGCGGTAGGACTTGTAGGAGCGACCCTGGTAGAGGAAGACCTCGCCCGGGCTCTCGTCTGTCCCGGCGAAGAGCGAGCCGATCATCACGCAGTCGGCGCCGGCGGCGATCGCCTTGGCGAGGTCGCCGGAGAACTTGATGCCGCCGTCGGAGATCACCGGGGTGCCGGCGGCGCGGCAGGCCTCGAGCACGTTGAGGATCGCGGTCAGCTGCGGGACCCCGACCCCGGCGACGATCCGGGTGGTGCAGATAGAGCCCGGCCCGATGCCGATCTTGACCGCGTCCGCGCCGGCGTCGATCAGGGATTTGGCGCCCTCCGCGGTGGCGACGTTGCCGGCGACGATCTCGACCTTGTTGGACAGCCGCTTGACCGCGTTGACCTGGTCCAGCACGCCCCGGGAATGGCCGTGCGCCGTGTCGACCACGATCACGTCGACCTCGGCATCGATCAGCGCCTCGGCGCGGACCAGGCCCGGCTCGCCGACCCCGGTCGCCGCGGCGACCCGCAGGCGGCCCTTCTCGTCCTTGCAGGCGTCGGGGTAGGCCTGGGCCTTCTCCATGTCCTTGACCGTGACCAGGCCGATGCAGCGGTAGTCCTCGTTGACCACCAGCAGCTTCTCGATCCGGTGCTGGTGCAGCAGGCGCTTGGCTTCCTCCAGGTCGACGCCCTCGCGGACCGTGACCAGGCCCTCGTGGGTCATCAGCTCGGCGACCGGCTGCTTGAGGTTCTCGGCGAAGCGCACGTCTCGGTTGGTCAGGATGCCGACCAGCGGCCCGTCGCCCGGCTCGACCACCGGGATGCCCGATATGCCGTAGCCGCTCATCAGCTCCAGGGCCTCGGCCAGGGTCTGCCCGGGGCCGATGGTGACCGGGTTGATCACCATGCCGCTCTCGAACTTCTTGACCTTGCGGACCTCGTCGGCCTGGTGCTCGGCGTCCAGGTTCTTGTGGATCACGCCCATGCCGCCGGCCTGGGCCAGGGCGATGGCCAATCCGCTCTCGGTCACCGTGTCCATGGCGGCCGAGACGATCGGGATGCCGAGTTCGATGCTGCGGGTGAAGCGGGTGCGGGTCTCTGCCTGGGCCGGCAGGATGGCGGATTCCGAGGGCTCCAGAAGGACGTCGTCGAAGGTCAGAGCCTCACGGATTTCCATGCCAAACACCCCTGGGTGAATTGGCGCGCCATCATACACAAGGACCGGTCCCTGCCAAGCCAAGAACCCCGGCCTGAGGCGCAGGGCAGCCATGCGAGCCTCCGCGGGCCCAGGCGCGGCGCGGGATTCAGCCCTGGGGCTCGGCGTCCTTCGCCTGCGGGCGGCCGCGGAAGCCCATGGCGACAACGTAGAGCTCGGCCGAGTCGGCGCGGCTGGCCGCCGGCTTGACGTGATGGACCTTGCTGAAGGCCAGTCTCAGCTTCTTAAGGAGCTCGGGCTCGCTGCCGCCCTGCAGCACCTTGGCCACGAAGCAGCCGCCCGGCGCCAGCACCGCCTCGGCGAAGTCCAGCGCCGCCTCGGCCAGGGCGACGATCCGCAGGTGGTCGGTCGGCCGATGCCCGGTCGCCGGGGCCGCCATGTCCGAGAGCACGGCGTCCGCGACGCCCTCTCCGGGCTCGCCGCCCAGCAGCGCGGTCAGCCGCTCCAGGCAATCGTCCTCCAGGAAGTCGCCCTGCAGGAGTTCGGCCCCGGACACCGGCTCCATCTCCGAGATGTCGAGCCCGACCACGCGGCCGCTCTCGCCGACCCGCTCGACCGCCACCTGGGTCCAGCCGCCGGGCGCCGCCCCCAGGTCGACGACCCGCATCCCCGGCTTCAGCAAGTGGTAGCGCTCGTCCATCTGGATCAGCTTGAAGGCCGCCCGCGAGCGGTAGCCCAGGCGCTTGGCCTCGGCGACGTAGGGATCGCTGAGCTGGCGCTGCAGCCAGCGGGTCGAGGAGATCTTGCGCCCCCTGGCCGTGCGCAGCTTCTCCTTGACGTTGCGGCCCCGCACGCCGCCCGTGCCCCGGCCGGCCCCCCGGCCCCCGCTCCCGGGCGGGCGCTTCGCACCCTTGCTCATGACCGTTTCATTCCTGGCGGCCGTCCCAGTCCGCAACGGCAGTGCCGTTCATCAGGTGGTAGAGGATGCCCTCGCGCAGGCCACGGTCGGCGACCCGGAGGCCGTCGACCGGCCAGAGCGTGCAGAGCGCCTCCAGGATCGCGCAGCCGGCCACCACCAGGTCGGCCCGGTGCTTGCCGATGCAGGGATGGCCGATCCGCTCCTCGTAGCCCATGGCGCGGATCCGGCGGACCGTCGCCCGGACCTCGTCCCGGTCCAGCCGGCAACCGTCGATCCGCCTGCGGTCGTAGCGCCTGAGGCCGCGGTGCACGCCGGCTAGGGTTGTCACGGTGCCCGAGGTGCCCAGCATCTGGACCTCTCCAGCGGCGACCGCCGCGCCCAGGCCATGCGCCGCCTCGAAGGGAGCGAAGGCGGCCCGGACCTCGGCGACCATGGCGCGGTAGGTCTCGGCCTTGATCCGGTGGCCGCCGAAGCGCTCGGCGAAGGTGACCACGCCCAGGGGCAGCGAGACCGAGGCCAGGATCTGGAGCCCGTCCAGCCGGGCGCCGCCGGACTCGGGGGCCTCTGGCCCCGGATCAAGGGCGATCCAGGTCACCTCCGTGCTGCCGCCGCCGATATCGAAGACGATGGCACGGCGGCGCTCGCGGCTCAGCAGGGGCGCGCAGCCGGCCAGGGCCAGATGGGCCTCCTCCTCGCTGGAGATGATTTCGAGCTCGAGGCCGGTGCGGGCGCGGACCCGCTCGACGAAGCCGTCGCAGTTGTCGGCGGCGCGGCAGGCCGCGGTCGCCACGGCCCGGGCGCGGGCGACCCGGCGGCGCCGGATCCGCTGGGCGCAGGCCTCCAGGGCCTCCAGGGTCCGGGCCATGGCGGTCTCGGAGAGCCGGCCGCTGGCCTCCAGCCCCTCGCCCAGGCGGCAGATCCGCGAATAGGCCTCGACCACTCGGAAGCCCTTGGGCGATGGCTTGGCGACCAGCAGGCGGCAGTTGTTGGTGCCGAGGTCGACCGCGGCATAGGGGCCGTCTGGCCCCTCGGGCGCTGCCGCCTCGGGCGTTCCTGGCGTCTGCTTCGACTGGGGTCCTGCGACCGGCGCCAAAATCCTCCCCCGCGGGCTCCAGGCTGATGGAAAAGCCGGGCCCCGACCGGGGCCGCCTGACGATGCGAAGACTCTACTCCCGAAGCCGCATCCGAGGCCAGAGCCGGCGGCCCAAACCCGGAGGCCTACGGCCCGGAGTCCGTCGTTTTCGGTTGAATTCCGCCCCCCGCTCGGCCTACATAAGGGCCGTCGCGCCCGGCCGAAGGGCGCCCACCGGGCTGCCCAAGACCCGGCCCCTGCTGGGGGATAGTTTAACGGTAGAACTCTCGGCTCTGGACCGAGCAGTCCAGGTTCGAATCCTGGTCCCCCAGCCAAATCGCCGATAATTCGACGTTGAGCTTAGGCAACGGCCCCACTGCTCCCGTCCGCGCGCCTACTGCTGGGCGGCCTGGGGCGGCTCGTCGTCGAGGATCTTGGCGGCGGCGCGGTGGACCTTGACCTCGGAGAGGTCCATGTCGCTGGTCACCAGAAGCTCGAAGCTCTCGTCGCCCTCGACCAGCTGGTCGTCGAGCAGGGTGATGCTGACCTTGGCGACGGTGGTGCCCGGCGCCAGGATCACGCTGCCGCGCGCCGCCTCGTAGTCGCTGCCGGCCATGGCGGTGCCGTCCGCCGTCGAGTAGATCAGCAGCACCTCGGCCTTGGCGGGCTTGGTCAGGCCGAGCTCGAAGACCATCCGGGCGGCGGCTTCGCTCTCCTCGGCCGACGCCACGGTGATCATCGGCAGCACCCGGCGCTCCTCGACGACCTTGCGGCCCTTGACCTTGATCACGCTGTCCGCGGTGTCGATCTCGTAGACGCCCTGGTCCCAGCCCACGAGGGCGCCGCTGACCTTGCCCTTCTTGCCGGCCTTGATCTCGACTTGCCGGACGGCGCTGCGGCCGACCTGGACCATCGCGCCGCTGGGCTCGCGAATCATCAAGGTGCTGCCCCGGGCGAAGACGATATCGCCCTGAATCTCCCGGCCGTCCTCCAGGGTGAAGCTGGCGCCCAGCGCGGCCTGGGCGCCCCACAGCAAGGCGGCGCCGATCAGGGGCAGAGCCAAGGCCCAGGCTGCGAGCCGCGGCCGTGGGGCCCTGCGCTGCGGCCGTGCCGTCACGGGCGCCCTGCGGCCCCGATCTGCAAAAGGTCCTGTCATGGTCTTGCTCCGCCCAACCAACATCGCGCTTCGCATCCGAACCTCAAGGGTTCTTGGCCAGCCAGGAGCTGGCCGCGCCCATCCGCTTCCAGCCCGGGACATCCGAGCGCAGGTCGACCTCCTTCCACTTCGGATGGAAAGGACTGTCGCGGAAGGTATCGAACTTCGTGAAGAAGCGCTCGACGAAGCGCCTGACCTTGGCGCCCCGCGGGTGATCCATCGGCCAGCTGTAGGCGGCCATGACCGCACCCACGGCCACGGTCGGCACCTGCTCGCCCGCCGCGATCAAGTTGGGATAGCTCTCCGCGGTGAAGCTGGTGGGGAGGTAAGCGCCTTTGATTCGATCCGCCGCGATCGGCAGCAGCGCCAGGCCGTCGTCGCCGGCGATCTCGCGCAGCAGGGTAACCGGCTTGCCGCCGACGAAGACCAGGGCGTCGATCTCGCCGTTGCGCAGCTTGTCGAGGGCGATCGGCTCGGCAAAGGTCGTCGCGTCGACCCCGATCCCCAGCTCGTCGAAGATGATGCTGGCGGTCATGAAGGTGCCGCTGCCCTGGGTCCCGAAGTTGACCTTCCGGCCGCTAAGGTCGGCCGCCTGGGTGAACTCCTTGCGGGCCAGCAGGTGGACCTCCTCGTTGTAGAGCTTGGTGATGTAGGCGATCTTCTTCTCGACCTCTGGGAAGAGCATCGAGTCGCGGTAGAAGTCGAGGACGTCGGACTGGACGATCGCGATGTCGATGCCTCTCAGCATCAGGAGGTCTTCGATGTTGCGCACCGAGCCCTTGCCGAGCACCGCGAGCACCCGATGCTGGTAACCATCGTCGAGGGCGTTCGACAGATCCGAGGCGAAGCGCACGTAGGTGCCGGTGACCCCGCCGGAGATTATCCCGACGGTGCCGGAGTTCACCAGCTCCATCTGCCTGCGAAGGTCGACTGACTGCGCCTGGACGGCGCCGGACCAGGCCAGGGCCAGAACGCCCAAGAGGAGAAACGAAAAACGACGGCTCATACCCTAAACTCCCTGCTTTCGGACTTTAGCCGCCGGCGTGAAAGAGTGACCGACCGCTTGCCTTTGCCTGGCCGGTCCCTTCCAGCGTCTGCATCGAACCTCTTCGGTCGAGGTCTGGGGATGCTCGAAGCCGCAAGGACGCTGGCCCGCCTGGTTGTCGACCGAACCGCTTTACTGCTGCCCCTCGAGAGCCGCAGTCAGCCTTTCGATCTCCTGTTCCGCTGCCGCCAACTTCTCTCTCAACTGCACCACATCGGAGCTGGTCTCTTTCTCCGCGGCCACGGCGATGAGCTGGCCGATGCGTTGCGAGATCTCCCCACGAGCCGCGTTGACCTCGGCCTTGGTGCGGGCCAGCTCCTGCTTGATGCGAGCCAGCTCGCGCTTGGTGTCGGCCAGCTGCCGGCGCAGGTTGTCGGTCTCCGCCGCCGACCTCTTGCTGGCGGCCAGAGCCCTGTTCTGCCCCTCGGACCGCGCCAGCGCGGCTTCGAGCTGCCCGCCCAGCCTCCTGCGCGCCTCCATGGACCGGTTCAGGGCCGCCTGCAGCCCTTCGGCCTGCTGCTGCGTCGCCTGGAGGATCGCGGCCAGCTCGGCGATCTCCTTCTTCGCGGCCTCCCGCTCGGCGGTCAGCGCCTCGGCGCGGCGCTCCGACGCCGAGGCGTTCTTGCGCAGCGCGTCGGCTTCCTTAGCCAGGGCGTCCGTCTTCGCTTGAAGTTTCTGAACCTGGCCCTGTTCGCCGCTCTTGGCCTCCTCGAGCCGTGACTCGGCCTTCGCGATCGCCACTTTCAAGGTCTTGGTTTCCGCCTGGAGGCTGGACAGCTCCTCCTCGAGCTTCTCCGCCTCGCGACTGGAGGCCTGGAGACTGACAATCTTCTTGTTGCTGGCCTCGAGCTCCCTGCGCAAGCCGTCGACCTCTGCGTTGGCCTCGCCGGACGCCACCGCGAAGACCTGTTCGATCCGCTTGCCGATCTCGCTCTCGGCTTTCTCCAGCGCCAGCTTAAGGGCGTCGCGCTCGTCGCCGACCTCAGCCAGCTTTGATTCCAAACCGCCGACCTTCTCGCGCAGCTCCTGCGCCTCGGCCGCCGCCTTGAGCGCCGCCTCGTTCGCGCCAACCACCCGGTTTGCCCAAACGTCCTGCTTGGCCCGCTCCTGATCGACCCGATCGGCGGTCTCGGCACGGGCCGCCTCGGCTTCGGCGACGGCGGCCTTCAAGCCCACGACCTCTTCCTCCCTGGCAGCAAGCTGTTCCCTGACCTCGGCCGCCTCGCCGCGCGCCGCGTCTTCGATGCCCTCGACTTTCTGGTTCAGGTCGCGCAGCTGCGCCTCGAGCCTCTCCGCGTAGGCCTGGGTTTTCTCCTTCGCCGCGGTCAAGCCCTCGATCTCCGCGACCGCGGCTTCGAGCTTCTGGCGCAGGACGGCAACCTCGGGATCGCTCTTCCAGGTGACGCTCGCGAAGAGCTCTTCGAGCCGCGCCGATAGTTCGTCCCGGGCTTCGTCGATGCGGGCCTGCATTTCGCTCCGGGTCTTCTCGAGCTCGGCCTCCAGCGCGGCGGCCTTCTGCTTCTCCTGCTCCAGAGCTTTGCGCAGGGTTTCGGCTTCGGTCGCGCCGAGGGCGCCGCCGCTGCCCGGAACGCCGGACGCCGCCAGCACGAGGACGAACACCAAGACGATATGCCGGAAAGCCGTCCGGGAGACCTCCGGTTGCAATGCCTTCGGAGACCTCGGGTCGGACCCGCGGCGGCGGTCGGGGTATCGCCTGGTTCTCGAATCGCAAATAGCCGCCAGCCCGGTGACGGAGACCACCCTGCTCATGCCCCCTCCCAAGTCCCAACAGTATTAGCGAAGACAAAATCTTCGCAACTTCAGGTAGAATGTTATATTTTTATCTCTTATTACGATAAATTTTAGTGCAAATCCCGTTGAAATACCAGCAAGGGTAATCCCCAATACAATCTATGACACTGGATATAGCGACAATCGGCAGATTTATTACTTAGAGTTGCAAGAATCGGCCGCCTTTGCACTTGAGTTGAGGAGCCATCGAAGGGCGCGGAGGCGCGGATCTTCGACCGGGGCGCGCGCCTGTTGGCGAGCGTCGCCTGGCCCCTTGCCAAGCGGTGGTCTGCCTTGGGAAAGTTGGCATCACTCCTTTGCGAAGACGGGCACGGCAATCGGGGAAGGCCAATATGGACATGGTGATCAGAGGCACGACGGTCTTCGACGGCAACGGTGGCGCGCGGCAGGAAGGCTGCGACGTCGCCGTGGCGGACGGCCGGATCGCCGCGCTCGGACCCGGGCTCGCGGTGCCCCCGGACGCAGAGGTTGTCGATGCCGACGGCCTGGCGCTGATGCCAGGGATCATCGACAGCCACACCCACTACGATGCACAGATCACTTGGGACCCCTGCCTGACCCCCTCCCCGGCGCTGGGCGTCAGCACCGCGGTGATCGGCAACTGCGGCTTCACAATCGCGCCCTGCCGCGAAGCCGATCGCGACCTGGTGATGCGTAATCTGACCCAGGTCGAAGGCATGTCGTTGGACGCTCTCGAGCGCGGGATCGATTGGAGCTTCGAGACCTTTCCCGAGTACCTCGACGCAATCGAACGGCGCGGCACCGCCGCCAACGTCGCCGCCTTCATCGGCCACAGCGCTCTGCGCAGCTATATCATGGGGCCGGCGGCGGTCGAGCGGGCGGCGCGCGAGGACGAGGTGGCGGCCATGGCCGCCATCGTCCGCGATGCCATGAAGGTCGGCGCGATCGGCTTCGCGACCTCGACCGCGCCGCAACACAACGGCTGGGGCGGACGGCCCATGCCCTCGCGCCTGGCCGACGACCGGGAACTGGACGCCCTGGTCGGGGCCATGGCGGCCTCCGGCCGCGGACTCTTCATGCTGACCAAGGGCGACCGCAGCGACGTGCCCTACTTGGAGCGGCTGGCGGCCAAGGCCGGACGGCCGGTGATGATCGCCGCCCTGCTGCACAACCCGACCAACCCGGAGGGTATCTTCCGGGAGCTGGGCCAGATCGCCGAGGCGCGGGCACGGGGCCGGGAGCTCTGGGGTCAGGTGAGCTGCTGCCCGCTGACCATGGATTTCACCCTCGCCTCGGCCTATCCGCTGGAGGGCTTCGCCGCCTGGGCACCGGCGATGGAGGTTTCCGGCGGGGCTCTGAAGCGGCAACTGGCCGACCCGGACTTCCGCGCGGCGGTCAAGGCGGAGCTGGACGCCCCGGCCGGGGTCCGTCTTTTCAACGGCGAATGGCACAAGATCGAGCTCACCGAAGCCGCCAGATCGGAGAACCGGCACTTGGAGCATCGCAAGGTCTCCGAGCTCGCCGAGGAAGCCGGACAGCACCCGCTCGACTGGATGCTGGACTTCGCCATCTCGGAAGACCTCGCCAGCCTGTTCACGGCGGTCCTGCTGAACTCGGACGAAGAGGCCGTGGGCCGGGCGATCCGGGATCCCAACGCCTCGGTCGCGCTGTCGGACGCCGGCGCGCACCTGACCTTCTTCTGCGATGCCGGCTTCGGCCTGCACCTCCTTGGCCATTGGTCGCGGGGCCTGGGCGTGCTGTCCATGGAGGCTGCTGTCCAGGAGCTGACGGCCAAGCCGGCGGCGATCTTTCGCCTGCCCGGGCGCGGCCGGATCGCGCCCGGCTACGCCGCCGACCTCATGCTCTTCGATCCGGAGCGGATCGACCGCGGCCCGAAGCGCCGGGTCCACGATCTGCCCGGCGGCGCAGCGCGCCTGACTACGGACGCCGTAGGCCTGCACGGGCTCTGGGTCAACGGCACGCGCGTGGTCGACCGCGACGGCCGCATGCTGAGCGAGACCCGCCCGGGGAAATTGCTGCGCGAGTTCGACGCCTGAGAACGTCAGCTGTGGCAGCGACCGCAGCTTCCTGCCCGGCCCGCGATCATTCCTGCATCTCGGTCAGGTCCAGGGTCATCGCTTCCTGTTGCCGCTGCGAGTCGAGTTGCCCGGTCGGCGACAACGCAAGCGGCCCCAAAATGATTAGCAGGTAGAGCGCGCTGCAAACGATCCAGGCAGCCAGGATCTCACGGAACGAGATACCAGCTCCTCCGTCATGGGATGGCATTGGTTGCGCTTTCTTGTGGTTGCGTTCCTCTTGGGCCGATAGTCCCAGAGATGACGCAAAGGTGCTGTGGCAATGCGCACGAGAATTCTGTGACCGCCGTCACACTTCGCCGCATTTTCGAGGGAATTCAGGGCCGGCTTCCGGCGCGATGGCGTGCAGCGATGTGGACGCGAGGGAAATGCAGGTTGGACCAGCCGACCGGCCCGCCGTCAGGGTCCGCCACCCATGTCCAGGAGCGATTCGCCCAGAACCTCTTCGACCAGCTTGCTGAACTCCTGAATGTCGCAGATGACCGTGCTCTCACCCTGCTTTTCGATCAGGCCTGACACCGTGAGGCGTCTCATCTCGCGGGTCACCGCTTCGCGGTGAGTGGAGATCCGGCTCGCAAGGTCGGCATGCGTCGGCAGCGCCGAGATCACGGCCGATCCGTCGTCGCGGATATCCTCTTTCGCCAGGCGCAGAAGCTCGGCATGCAGCCGGTTCCGGACCGCCAGGGTGCTGAACTCCAGCACCCGGCCGGTCAGGGCACGGGCCTGGGCAACCAGCCAGCGCATGGTGTTGCCGGCGACCTCGGGATGGGAGAGCAGGGCGTCCATGAAGGGTTGGGGCTTGATCGCCGCGGTCAGACAGTCGGTCGTCGCCTCGACGGTGGCCGAGCGCGGCAGCTGGTCGATGGCCGCGAACTCGCCGAAGACCTCGCCCGGACGCGCATCCCGAAAGATCACCGGCTTGCCGGAAAACGAGTAGATGATGATCCGGGCCGTGCCTTCGACCAGGAAATAGACGTCCAGCGAACCGTCGTGATGGCTGATGATCTCCTGTCCGGCCATGAAGCGTCGCCAATCGCACTGGCCGGCGATCTTGTCGAGCGCCTCCTCACTCAACCCGCGAAATATCGCAATACTCTTCAGACTATGCGTGTCCGACATCTCGGCCGTCCCCGTTGCTCGGCCGCCCCTACTCTGGGCTGCGGCGCCCCCCGGCCCCTGCAATTCACATCAAAATGCGCGATCAGTCCAGCCTGAGCACCCTTGTCACGGAACCTTGAAGTCCGGGCTGCCTGTCGCCGCCGGGCCGGAAATCGCGCCCGGAACGGCCGACGAAGCGTTCCGGGCAATCTGCAGCGACGCGGCCGATGCGCTCCTGCCCCGCCTGTGGGAAAGACCACAGGCAGAGCCCTCGGCGCGTGAAATAACTGCAATACGAATGACTTGAAGGCTTCTTGAGACGCGCATCGCGGCCTGCGAGAGCCGCTTGGAGGAGGACCTCAGGCGGAGACGATCATAGCGACGGGGACCGGCAGCGACGGAACTGCAGCGGTCCCGGTTCGCCAGGTACCGCGATCGACGGAGTCGAAGGCTTCGAACGACCGGATGTCCCTTCTGCCGCCCCAGCGGCAGTGAGTCCGACCTCCGTAGATCTCTCGGACAGACCGCCTCACCGATGGATCTGGAGGTAAATTGCTGGGGCAGCGTGGAGACGCCCTAACTCCATCGCTGCCCCGGCAACCCTCTAGATCAAGATCGGCCCAGATTGGGTCGATCTGAGCCGTGAATCTTGATCTACTTCAGAAAGTTAGAGCATGATTCATGCTTCACGCCGTCGCGGCGTGAAACGATCATGCTCTGCGCGACCGCCGATCTCCTCGAAGCCGTCTCGGCTCGAAGCCCAATTCCAAAGCTCCGAAGGGTTTCCCCAAGATCCGGGTATAAGAATGTGGCGGCGCGCGTCCGGGACTCCGACACCTGATCCGGTGGCACCGCCGAGAGTTCAGGAGATTCTTCCCGCTCGACGGCATCGAGGCAGGTCATGACCGGGTATCGTGAAGCCTTCATCGCGGCAAATCGTTTCGGCCTCGGAGCCACGCCCGGGCAGCTTCCGGCCCTGGCATCGGATCCGCGGGGCTGGCTGGAGGCCCAGGTCGACCCGGCTCCGGGTCTTCCGGCGCCGCTCGACGGCCTGCCACCGGCTCGGGACGCGGTAGCGGCCTTCCTCGAAGCCCGCCGCGATGGGCGCGACCTGGCCAAGCTGATCCGCAAGAGCCTTCGCAAGGACTACCTGCGGGAGGCCGGACTGCGGACCCTGGCGGCGGTCCGCAGCGAGGCGCCGTTCCATGAACGTCTCGTCGCCTTCTGGAGCAATCACTTCACGGTCTCGGTGAAACGTCCGGTCCTGGTCGGCATCGCCGGCGGCTTCGAGCGCGAGGCGGTTCGCCCGCACGTCACCGGCCGCTTCGCCGACATGCTCCTGGCCGCCAGCCGCCATCCGGCAATGCTTCTCTACCTCGACAACGCCCAGTCCTTCGGGCCGAACTCGCGCGCCGGACGCTGGCGAGGCAAGGGGCTGAACGAGAACCTGGCCCGGGAGATCCTCGAACTCCACACCCTGGGCGTCGACGGCGGCTACACCCAGGACGACGTCCGGAGCCTGGCCAAGATCCTGACCGGCTGGAGCCTGGCGCGCCCGGGCAAGGACGTCGATCCCGGCGGCTTCAAGTTCCACCACCTGGGCCACGAGCCGGGCGACAAGACGCTCTTGGGTCGGCGCTACCGAGAGACGGGCGTCGCCGAGGGCGAGGCAGCGCTGGCCGATCTGGCCCGGCATCCGGCAACGGCACAGCACATCGCCTTCAAGCTGGGCCGGCATTTCATCGCCGACTATCCACCGGCCGCGGCCGTGGACCGCCTGGCCAGGGTGTTCCGGGACAGCGACGGCGACCTGCGCGAAGTCTCCCTCGCCCTGATCCGGCTCGCGGAGCCCTGGCAGGAGCCTCTGGCCAAGCTGAAGACGCCGCAGGACCTCGTCGTCTCGACCCTTCGGGCCATGGATTTTCGGGGCGACGAGGAGCGGCTGGTCCCGGCACTGCGGCTGCTCGGACAGGCGCCCTGGTCGGCCCCCTCGCCGGCTGGCTGGCCCGATACCGCCGAGGGTTGGGCCGCCCCGGACGCCCTCCTCAAGCGCATCGAGTTCGCGACCGCGGTCGCCCGGAGGGTCGGCAACCGGCTGGACCCGCGGGCCCTCGCCCAGGCCGTCATGGCCCCAGTGGCCGCGGCGGAGACCGAGACCATGATCGCAAGGGCGCCGTCGCGCCGGGACGGTCTGACCCTGCTGCTGGCCAGCGCCGAGTTCCAGAGGAGGTAGCCATGATCAGCCGCCGCAGCGTCGTGAAAGCCCTGGCCGGCGGTCTCGCCGCCGCACTCGCGGGGCCCCGCCTCGCCCTGGCCGACCTGCCCGGGGAGCGGCGCCTGGTGGTCGTGATCTTGCGCGGCGGCCTTGACGGCCTGGCCGCGGTGCCACCCTTCGGCGATCCCGACTACGCCCGAAGCCGCGGCGCGCTCGCACTGGCGAGGCCGGGAGGAGACGCCGGCGCCCTCGACCTCGACGGCTTCTTCGGCCTGCACCCGGCCCTCGGACCCCTGCAGGAGCTCTACCGCCAGGGCGAGCTGCTGCCCATTCACGCCGCCGCACCGCCCTATCGCAAGCGCTCCCACTTCGATGCCCAGGACGTGCTGGAGAACGGCACCGCGCGGCCCGGCGGCGCGCGCGATGGCTGGCTCAACCGGGCGATTCGGAGCTTGGACAGCGAGGGCGAGGAGCTGCAGGCCCTGGCGCTCGGCGAGTCGGTGCCGCTGGTGCTGCGCGGCAGCGCCCGGGTCGCCTCCTGGTCACCCAGCGTCCTGCCGCTGCCGGAGGCTACTCTTCTGAATCAGATCCAGGTCCTCTGGGAACAGGATGCCGTGCTCGGGCCGGCCCTGGCCGAAGCCCTGCGGATGCAAGACTCAGAGACCGGGGATATGGCGGCCCGGGGCAAAGGTGCTTTACGCGGCCTCTATGGCCCGCGCGGCTTCCTGGTCTTCGCGGAAAAGGCCGGCCGGATGCTGGGCGCGACCGACGGACCGCGCCTCGCCGTGCTCGAGATGGGCGGCTGGGACACCCATGCTAACCAAGGCGGAAAAGACGGCCGCCTGGCCCGGCACCTGGAAGCCTTGGGCCTCGGCCTGGCCAAGCTCAAGACCGAACTCGGCCCGGCCTGGTCGCAGACCGCGGTCCTGGCCATGAGCGAGTTCGGGCGCACGGTCGCATCCAATGGCAGCGGCGGCACCGACCACGGCGTCGGCGGCGCGGCCTTCCTCCTGGGCGGTGCGGTGAGAGGCGGGCGCGTGCTGGCCGACTGGCCGGGCCTCGGCCGCCGCCGGCTTCTCGACGGCCGCGACCTGGCTCCGACGCTCGACCTGCGGTCGGTCTGCAAGGCGACCTTGCACGACCACCTCGGCCTCGATCGCCGACGCCTGGAAACCGAGGTCTTCCCCGAGAGCGAAGGTATTCCCGTCCTCGACGGACTCTTCACCGCCTAGCTCGAGACCGCCTTCTCCCTTCGACGCCTATCGCCTCTTCGCTCGACCTCACGATTCGGTGGAAAAATAGTCGCTGAGGCTTATTTCCAGTTGTGCTATCCTCGGTTGTACTGAGGGGAGGATAGTCTCTGATTAGGTCTGTCCGCGCCGCCATTCGCGCGGCGAAGGGCAGGTCCGAGGGCGTCCGCCCTGCGAAACACCCCTGAGGAGGACGGAACGTGGTTGCAAAGCGCCAAGTTACGCAGGGCACAATGGTCGCCTGCGTAGATGGCGGCGGTGCCTTATGGACCGCCGAGAGCAAGTTCAAGAAGCGCAGCAAGAAACAGGGCGTGCGGGGTCGTCGCCTGATCGCGGCGGTCGCACTGGGCGCCATGATGGTGCCGGGCGCGACGATGCTGGGTTCGGCGCCGGACGCGATGGCGGCCGACAAGGGCGTCGCCGGCGCGATGACCAAGATGGATCAGTCGCTCATCGCGGTGCACGAGCAACAGCAGTCCGGCCCTGCCGCGCGCAGCCTGCGAGTCGAAGACGCCTCGCCCCTGTCCGCCGTTTCGCTGGCCCGGGTGGTCGACGGCAAGGTCCTGATCGACGCGGCCGCCTCGGGCCAGACGGACGAGCTGCTGGCCGATCTCGAAGCCTTGGGTCTGGAGCGAGGCTCGGCCTTCGGCCGCATGGTCTCAGGCTGGTTACCGGTCGACGCCCTCGAGCAAGCCGCCGAGCTCGGCAGCCTGCAGCTCGCCCGCGCCTCCGCCAGCCTGTCCCGCGCCGGCTCAGTGACCAGCGAAGGCGACCCGTCGATGCTCTCCGACATCGCCCGCCTGTTCTTCGGGACCAAGGGCCGTCGGATCACCGTCGGTACCCTGTCTGACAGCTACGACTGCCTGGGCGGCGCGGCCGGCGACATCGCGACCGGCGACCTGCCGCTGGCGCGTCGGATCACGATCCTCGACGACAGTGCCTGCCCAGTGGACCCCGACGATCCGCCGAGAAGTGACGAGGGCCGGGCCATGATGCAGCTGGTCCGCGACGTCGCGCCGCGAGCGAGTCAGGCCTTCCATACCGCTTTCGGCGGCCAATGCGACTTCGCCAACGGCATCGTCGAGCTGGCAAACCAGGCCGGCTCGGAGGTGATCGTCGACGACGTCATCTACTTCGCCGAGCCGATGTTCCAGGACGGCATCATCGCCCAGGCCGTCGACCAGGTGAAATCCCAGGGCGTTGCCTACTTCTCCTCCGCTGGCAACGGCGGGCGCAACTCCTGGGACAGCGGCAACGACGGATTCGTCAATTCCGGAGTCCCCGGTGTCTTCGGTGGCTTGCGCCATGACTTCGACCCAGGAGACGGCGTCGACGACCTTCAAAGCGCAGTCTTGGGCACGGGAACGACGTTCTTCGCCTTCCAGTGGGACGAGCCCTTCTTCTCGGTAAGTGGAGTGCCGGGATCGGCCAGCGATATGGATATCATCCTCTATCTTCCGGGCGGAATTTTCATTGGCCTAGGCGGATTCAGCTTCAACATAGGAGGCGACGCGGTAGAGGTGTTCGGTGTAACCAAATTCGGCCCGCCGTTGCCAGTCGAAATCGGACTCGAGCTCTTCGCCGGGCCGGCACCGAGCTTCATGAAGTACGTAATCTTCGATCCGAGCTCAGACAGCATCGACGATCCGCCGACCTCCTTCCCCGCCGAGTACCAGACCAACAGCAGCACCAACTACGGCCACTCCAACGCTGTCGGTGCAGCCGGGGTGGGTGCAGCTTTTTGGCGACGTACGCCGCGCTTCGGGGTCTTCCCGCCGCGGATCAACGTCTTCTCTTCGGCCGGCGGCACGCCGATCTTGTTCGACACCGATGGTCTGCCGGTCGACGAGCTGCGAGCGCAGCCGAGATTCACCGGACCGGACGGCGGCATCACCACCTTCTTCGGCAACCGTGACGACTTCGGCAACAGAGATCCAGACGGCACCAACTTCTTCGGCACCTCCGCCGCGGCACCACACGTCGCGGCCGTCGCGGCCCTGATGCTGGAGGCCGATCGCTCGCTGACCCCCGACGAGGTCTACAAGTTCCTCGAGGACACGGCGATCGACATGGACGACCCTGCGACCCCCGGCTTCGGCTTCGACTTCGGCACCGGCAACGGCTTCGTCAACGCCCTCGCCGCCGTGCGCAAGGCGCACGGCGAGGAAGACGATGACGACGATGATGACGACTACTTCGCCGCGTTGGATCAGTAGCCAGCGGTCCCACAACCGAGAAGCGCCTGGAGGGGCGGGGCCGTCGGCTCCGCCCCTTCTCATTGCAGCTCGACAGGCGTCAAAGCCGCTTCAAGGATTCGGCATGGCGTCGGGCGCAGTCCAGGCCGAAGGCGGTCGGCGCCAGGGCCGGCGCCCGGTCATTGACCTCGCCCAGCCCGAGCCGCCAGGCGAGGATCCGCTTGCCGTAGCAGTGCAGGGTCTCCAGCGACTGCATGACGAAGGTCAAGAGCGGCAGGATCTCGCGGTAGAGCCGCTCCGCCTCCGCCTCGGCGGCGGACGTGCCTTCCATCATCAGCTCGTAGATGCGTGCCTGGACCGCACAGGTCTCCGGTCCCGGGATGACGCCGGCGCAACCGGCCCTCAGGTTGTCCGGCAGCTCGAGCCCGTTGCGGCCGTTGAAGACCGCCAGCCTTCCTTCGCTGGCCTCGACCACCTCCCGGATGGTCAGCGCCGGGCCCTCGCCCTTCAGGAGGACGAAATTCTCGTGCCGCCGCCGCAGGGTCTCGATGGCCTCGATGCCCAAGCCGATGCCGAGGTACTCCGGCGCGTTCTGGATCGCCAGCGGCAGCTCGCTGGTCGCCATGACGTCAGAGAAGAACGCCAGGCACTCGGCCTCCGGCATCGCGGGCCGGCGCGGCGGCTGCAGGATCGCCCAGTCGGCGCCCGCCGCCTCTGCGGCGGCCAGGAAATCGGCCTGGGCCTCGACGCTGTCGCCGAAGACCGTCACCGCGAGCGGCAGGCGGCCATCGAGATCCTCGGCCGTCCAGTCCAGCAACCGCCGGCGCTCGTCGCCGGACAGCTTGTCGACCTCGGTCGCCAGTCCCAAGACCGCGACGCCCTGGACGCCGGACTGCAAGCAGTGCTCGATCTGGGCCCGCAGCGCCGTCCGGTCGAGCCCGCCCTCGCGGTCGAAGAAGGCGTAGAGCATGGGATAGATCCCGCGGAAAGGTCTGTCGCTCTCTGGCATGGTCCGGTGCCCTCGCCGGGTTGAGTAGGACCGGCATTCTCCAGCCCCCGGCCCTTCCGGCGCAATGCTTGAGCCTGTTCCGGGCCGAGGTGTCGAAAGCCGGATCGATCGTGATGTTCCAGCGACCACCCAAACCGCGCGCTCTAGCCAGCCTTGTGGCCAGGGTGTCAATCGATCTGCGGTGCCATCGCTGTCGCTTGCCGGTCTCGCGGCCGGGCGGCGGGCATGCTATGACTCGCCGCACGCTGACCCTGGAGCGAATCGTCTCCGAGCGGGGGTGGGGTTTGTGAGCGCTCTATCGAAGCACAGCCGAGGCGTTGTCTTCGTTTCGGTTCTTCTTTTGGCGGCCTGCGCCTTCAAGACCCACGAACCCTACGATCCGGGCACGGCCAACGCCTTTCCGAGGGCCGACCTGCCGCCCGTAGCCCGCTTCGCGCCGCCAAGCCCTCCACCCGAAGCGGAACTGCGCGAGCTACGCGAGGAGAGCCCGCACTACGATGTGAGCTTTCTGGATCTGCCCTCGGTCGGGCAAAACGGCCAGGTCGAAAACAGGGTGACCGCCCAATACTACCAGAGCCGGCTACCGGGTCCGAAGGGCGTCGTGATCGTTCTGCCGATCTGGGGCAGCTTCACCTATCCGTCGAACAAGATGACGCAAGAGTTGCTGGACCGCAGTGCCGGCCGTCTGAACGTGATCAAGGTCTTGGGCGAGCACCGGATTTTCGACTGGCAGGCCATGCGGGACGCCACGCAGGATCAAGACGCCTTCCAGGACATTCTCGCCGCGATGGCCGATCGCATCCGTACGACCGTCATCGACATTCGAAGGCTGGTCCAATGGGCCGCAGCCCGCCCGGAAGCCAATTCGGACGAAATCGCTTTGATCGGTTTCAGCTATGGCGCAGTGATCGCCGGCATAGCCGTTGGCCACGAACCGCGGCTCGCCGCCACGGTCCTGGTGTTCGGCAGCGCGCATCCGCACACGCTGCTGGCGAAGTGTCCGACGGATTGGGCGCTGGCGCTGCAAAAAGACGTCGAGGCGAACCTCGGCTGGGACCAGGATCAGTTCGAAGCGCGGGCGCAGCCCTTCTTCGCGGAAGTCGATCCGGCCACCTATCCCGGCCGGGCAGATCCGGCCAAGGTGCTGATGATCGACGCGATCTACGACGACTGCATGCCTGGCTACGCACGCGAGGCTCTCTGGGACGTGCTCGGCCGTCCCGAGCGGATCAGCGTCTACGACAGCCACCAGAATGCGTTTTTCGCCATGACGCCCATAGGCTTCAACTGGCTGCCGGGGCAGGTCTATGGCTTTCTCGAAAAACGACTGAATGGAACGTCGAGCGCTCACAGCACGGGAACGCAATAACGCTCAGCGCTCTCGGTGGCGCTGGCGCTGCTCTAGTCCGATACGCTTCTCGCCCTTAGAGCGCCGGCAGGCGGTCTAGGCAACGGCGGCGGAAGTACGTCGTAACCGACAACTACTAACTGGGCTCAGGCAGGGTTTCCGAATTCTCGGATGCGGCGCTCTCGGCTCTCTCGGCCTTCTCCGCCTTGGCCCTTGCCTTGGCGGCCTTTTTCTCGGCCTTGAGCCTTTCCCGCTCCCTGCGTTCAAAGTCGTAATTCGGCTTGCGGGCCATGACTTCTCCTTGAACCTCGTTTCGACAGGCTCACAATCCGCCGGCCGCTGGCCGACGCGATTCGGTGTCCGGGCGATCGGAGACCGGCCCGGCTCGGTGCTGGTCACGCCCCTCGGCCGTGCACTTGGACTGCGCTGCGGCCGGGGGCGGACTTAGGCGGTCGTTCAGTCGATCAGGACGAGGTTCTCGGCCGACGACTTGCCATTACGGCCTGGCGTCAGCTCGTACTCGACCTTCTGGCCTTCGCTCAAGCTGCGCAGGCCCGCACGCTCGACGGCGGAGATATGAACGAAGGCATCCGCGCCGCCGTCGCTCGGCTGAATGAACCCATAACCCTTGGTCAGGTTGAACCACTTCACAGTACCGGTAGCCACAGCTACTCCTTTCTCAAC
>JASJAL010000016.1 GCA_030067055.1 Kiloniellales bacterium
TCGAAGTTTGCCGACTGCGGCGTCACCCTACTGGACGCGCCGGACGAGGTCGCCAAGGCGGCGCTCAACTACCTTGGCATCGACCCGAACAGCCAGAAGAAGAGCGATCTGGATCAGGCCGAAGCGCTGCTTCAGTCGATCCGGCCGCATATCAAGTATTTCCATTCCTCGCAGAACATCAACGATCTGGCGAATGGCGACATCTGCCTTGCCATGGGCTGGAATGGCGACATGCTGATCGCCCGTGACCGGGCGGATGAAGCCGGGCAAGGGGTCGAGATCGCCTATACGATCCCCAAGGAGGGGGCTCTGATCTGGTTCGATCTCATGGCCATTCCCGCCGATGCGCCGCATCCCGAGAACGCCCACCTCTTCCTCGACTACATCATGGAGCCCGAGGTCGTGGCGGCGGTCTCGAACTACGTCTTCTATGCCAACGCCAACTCCGAGGCGACCGCCTTCGTCGACGGCGAGGTGAAGGAAGACCCTGGCATCTATCCGCCTTTGGACGTCAAGCAAAAGCTCTTCCCGGGCAATGCGAACAAGCAGAAGTTCGATCGCCTGCTGACGCGCGCCTGGACCCGCGTCAAAACGGGGCAATAGGACCGCAAGAGAACGGCTGCGGGGGCGCCTTCTGCAGGGACGGCCAGGGCGCTTCCGGGCCCAGTCTGGATCCGCGTTCAGGTGGGGAGACGAGAATGGCGGGTGGCGAAGTCGGAGATCCGGCCAGCGAACCTTGGAAGGATCCGCAGGCGGAGCCCTATATTCGTCTGGAGCAGGTCACCAAGTCCTTTGGCGGGTTTGTCGCCGTCGACAGCGTCAGTCTGAAAATCTACAAGAGCGAGCTCTTCTGCCTGCTCGGCGGCTCGGGCTGTGGCAAGTCGACGTTGCTGCGCATGCTGGCCGGCTTCGAGGTGCCGACGAGCGGCAAGATCTACATCGACGGAGTCGATGTGGCGGGGATCCCGCCCTACGAACGCCCCGTCAACATGATGTTCCAATCCTACGCCTTGTTTCCCCACATGACCGTGGAACAGAACATCGCTTTTGGCCTCAAGCAGGAGGGCTTGCCGCGACAGGAAATCGATTCGCGGGTGGAGGAAGTCTTGGAACTGGTCCAGCTCTTGCCCTTCGCAAAGCGCAAGCCGCACCAGCTCTCCGGTGGCCAGCGGCAAAGGGTTGCCTTGGCTCGCAGCCTGGTAAAGCGGCCGAAGCTTCTGCTCCTGGACGAGCCTCTGGGGGCGCTGGACAAGAAACTGCGTGAGCAGACGCAGTTTGAGCTGGTCAACATCCAGGAATCGGTCGGCATCACCTTCGTCGTCGTGACCCACGACCAGGAAGAGGCCATGACCCTGTCCAGCCGGATTGGCGTCATGGACCAGGGCAAGATCGTCCAGATCGGGACGCCCAGCGAGATTTACGAATACCCGGGCTCGCGCTTCGTCGCCGACTTCATCGGGACCGTGAATACCTTCGCCGGGCGCATCAAGGTCGACGAGCCGGATCACGCCTTGATCGAATCCGAGGAGGCCGGCTGCGATCTCTTCATCGATCACGGTATCTCGGGTACCGAAGGCTCGGAGGTTTGGGTCGCGGTTCGGCCCGAGAAAATAGACATCAGCAAGCAGCCGCCGACCCAGGACAACAACGTGGCGAAGGGCAGGATCGACGAGATCGCCTATTTCGGCGATCAATCGATTTATCACGTCCGCTTGCCCTCCGAGAAGATCGTCAAGGTGAAGCGGCCAAATCTGGTGCGGTCGATCGAGCGCGATCTGAGCTGGGAGGACGAGGTCTACCTCTCCTGGCTGCCGTCCAGCGGCGTCGTTCTCATGTCATGACCGACAAAGCCGGCGTCGCAGGGTCTGGTACGGCTGCTTCGGCGGCCGCGTCCGCAAGGTTGGGCCTCCAGTCGCTGCCGCTGCTCGGTTGGTTCAGCCAATTCCTGATGCGCTTCGGCGTGACCGGCCGAAGCTTCGTCGTCGCCGTGCCCTATATTTGGCTGCTGCTGTTCTTCCTGGTTCCCTTCCTGATCGTCCTGAAGATCAGCCTGGCTGAGGCGGTCATTGCCAGGCCGCCCTTCACGCCGCTGTTCGATTGGGCCGAAGAGGCGGCTCTTACGATCAGCGTGAACCTCGGGAATTTCCTCTTCCTTCTGGAGGACGATCTCTATTGGGTCGCCTACCTGAACTCGACGAAGATTGCCGTGGTCTCGACCCTGCTCTGCCTCGTGATCGGCTATCCCATGGCCTATGGGATCGCACGGGCTTCGCACACCTGGCGCAACGTGCTCTTGCTCCTGGTGATCTTGCCGTTCTGGACGTCGTTTCTGCTGCGGGTCTATGCCTGGGTCGGCATCCTCAAGACCAACGGGGTGATCAACAACTTTCTGCTGGGCATCGGCATCATCGATGAGCCCTTGGCCCTGTTGCACAACGATTTCTCGGTCTACGTCGGCATCGTCTATTCCTACCTGCCGTTCATGATCCTCCCGCTCTACGCCAACCTCGAGAAGCTCGACGTCAGTTTGCTGGAAGCGGCGGCCGATCTCGGCTGCAAGCCCTTCAAGGCTTTCCTCACGGTGACGCTTCCGCTGTCGCTTCCCGGGATCGCGGCGGGATCGCTTCTGGTCTTCATCCCGGCGGTCGGCGAGTTCGTGATCCCCGCGCTTCTGGGAGGCCCCGACACCTTGATGATCGGCCGGGTGCTCTGGGACGAGTTCTTCTCCAACCGAGATTGGCCTGTCGCCTCGGCGGTCGCGATCGCCCTGCTCTTGCTGCTGGTCATCCCGATCGTGATCTACCAGCATGTCCAGATGCGGCAATCGGAGAGGGACGCATGAGCCGCAACCGCTCGATGTTCCTGATCTCGGCCCTGGCCTTCGGGTTTGCCTTCCTCTACGGCCCCATCGTCTCGCTGATCGTCTTTTCCTTCAACAAGTCCAAGCTGGTAACCGTCTGGGGCGGCTTTTCGACCAAGTGGTACGGCGAGTTGTTCCGCAATGATCAGATCATCGACGCCGCCTTGCTGAGCCTGCGGATCGCAATCGTCAACGCCACTTTCGCGGTCGCCCTCGGCACGCTCGCGGGCTTTGCCTTGGCGCGGCTCGGACGCTTCCGGGGCCGGACGCTTTTCTCAGGCATGGTGACCGCGCCGCTGGTCATGCCAGAGGTGATCACGGGCCTGTCCTTGCTGCTGCTGTTCGTGTCCTTGGAGGAGTTTATCGGCTGGCCTTCGGGACGCGGGGTCACGACGATCACGATCGCCCACATCACCTTTTCCATGGCCTACGTCGCCGTCGTCATCCAATCGCGCCTGTCGAGCCTGGACGAGTCCGTGGAGGAGGCGGCTTTGGATCTGGGCGCCCGACCGGCCAAAGTATTCCTCTTTATCACCCTGCCGATCATCTCGCCGGCCCTGGTATCCGGCTGGCTTCTGGCCTTCACCATGTCACTGGACGATCTGGTGATCGCGAGCTTTGTCTCGGGGCCCGGCGCCAGCACCTTGCCGATGGTGATCTTTTCGAAGGTGCGCCTTGGCGTCAGCCCGGAGGTCAACGCGCTGGCGACGATCATCGTCTTGCTCGTTTCCGTGGGCATCGTAGCTGCCGGCTGGAGCATGAACCGGCAGCAAAAGGCCCGCGAGCGCGAGATCCAGGCGGCGGTAGCGGCGAACGACTAACTCTGTTTGAAGCTCAACGCTGCAGCAGTGGGCTGAGCAGGCGCACCAACGTTCCCGTGAAGCGGAGCGGGGCATCCGTGACCGCAAGGCAAATGCAGTCTTCGCCGGCGTCCGCTACCGGCCTGTGCTGAACTTCCGGATCGGCAATTGCGACGTCGCCGCGCAGAAAATGCCCGGTGTGATCGCTGAAACCGCCCGCAAGAACCAGGGTGTACTCAGCCCCGTGGTGGCTGTGCTCGGGTATCGCGGTCTTCGGCTTGATGCGCATCAGCCGCGTCTTGAAGCTGTTTCGGTCCGGCAGCAAGCTCGCCTCGGCTATTCCCACCCTTTGGCGCCAGTCGAGACTGTCCAGCGATCCTGCGACGTAGTCGCGCAGGGGCTGCGGCAACCGCAGGTCAGCTGTGGCAGCCTGCGCCGGCCAAGAGCTTTTTGCCGGCGCTTCCGGCTCGTCCAAAAGATCGAGGACCCGGACCAAGCTGTCGCTGGCCATGGTCACCGGTGACTGACCTTCCAGTTCCTCGCCACCTAGCATCTCATAGGCCGCTACCTCGCGACGGCAATCCGGACACAGCGCCAGATGGGTCGCCACGAGCAGCGATACCGGCTCGTTCAAGCTGCCGGCGGCATAGCCGAGCAGCATCTCTTCCGAGGGATGATGGTGCGGCATCACCGCAACTCCTCCAAGCTCCGACGCAGCTTTGCCACCGCCAGCCGAATCCGCGATTTAACCGTTCCGAGCGGCAAATCGAGTTCCGTTGCAATCGCGTCGTGGGTTTTGTCTTCAAAAAACGACATACGCAAAAGTTTCGCTTGCTCTTCTGGCACTTCGTCGATCGCCCGCTTTATCGCCGCGCGCCATTCGTTTGCAGATACAGCCTCAGAGGGATCCTCGTCTCGATCCGGCACCAGTGCCGGGTCATTCGGGTCGAGTTCTGGACGCCGCTCCCGCCGTATCGCGTCGATGCGCTTATTTCGGGTGATCGTGAAAATCCAAGTGCTCGCTCGCGCCTTCCGACAATCGAATTGTTCCGCCCGACGCCAAACGGTCAACATGACCTCCTGCATCAGGTCGTCCGCCTCACTGTCATTCACCCCCAAGCGTTTCAGGTAACTTTTGACCCGGGGGCCGAAATGCTCGAATAGTTTGATGAATGCCTTGCGATCCTTGTGTTCTGCGACGGCAATCAACAACTCACTCAGCTCATCCGGGACGGCTCGCGAAGCAACTGTGGCGTTCGAACTCATCCCTTTATCTAAAGTCATCACGGCGACACCTACAAGCGTAGGACGACCTGACAACTGCGCAGTCGGTACCCCTGTCACCATAACGCCTCCATTTTGGACTTCTACGGGTCCTGTGCTCGCCCGGATCACCCGCTTTCTCGCTTTCTCTTGGCTTAGGTGATCTGCTCCCAAGTGCTTGACGTAACGACCCTTAATGCGCTTCGGGCAGGGCCGCAAAAGGGGTCGATATCGCACGCTTGCGCTACGACTGAGATTTTCTTTGTCGCTTTCATGAAATCTGGCAGGGGACGGTTAACGCATGAAAATTGCCATCGTTGGTAGTGGAATCGCCGGTCTTGGCGCCGCTTGGGCCTTGAATCAGCAACATGAGGTCACGCTTTTCGAGTCCGAAAGCTATTTGGGTGGGCACGCGAACACGGTGGAAATCGCCGACAGCGGGCGCCGGGTTGCAGTTGATACTGGCTTTATCGTCTATAACGAGCAGACCTATCCGAAGCTGACCCGGCTCTTCCGGGAACTCGACGTGCCGACCGAGAATAGCGAGATGTCTTTCTCGGTCTCGCTGGCTCAGGGCGGTTTCGAATACAAGGGCGATCTGCCGGGTTTGTTCGCGCAACCTTCCAACGTGGCTCGGCCCCGGTTCTGGCGCATGCTGCGCGATCTCGTCCGCTTCTATCGGGAGGCGCCCGAGTTGCTAGAGGTGGAGTCGGGCAACGGGCTGAGCCTGGGCGCCTACCTCGAGGCTGGCCGCTATTGCGACGATTTCATCAACGACCATCTGCTTCCTATGGGGGCGGCGATATGGTCGACCTCCTTGGCCGACATGCGGTCCTTTCCGGCGCGTACTTTCGTGCAGTTCTGCCAGAATCATGGCCTGCTGCTCTATACTGATCGGCCTCAATGGAAGACGGTGAGCGGTGGGAGCCAGGAGTACGTCCGCCGAATCATCCGAAGCTTCCGGGAACGGATCCGGTTGAACGAGGCCGTGGTCGCTTGCCGAAGGACGCCGATGGGGGTCTTCGTGACCACCGAGGCCGGCTGCGAGGAGAGGTACGATCAACTGGTTCTGGCTTGCCACAGCGACCAGGCGCTGCGAATTCTCGGCCCGGATGCGTCCCATCTCGAGGCGGAAACCTTGGGTGCGATTGGCTACGAGGACAACCTGGCGGTCTTGCACCAGGATTCGAGCCTGATGCCGCGCCGGCGCGGTGCCTGGGCCAGCTGGAACTACATCGGCGGCGATGTCGAGGAACAGGGCCGCAAAGTTTCGGTCACCTACTGGATGAACCGTCTGCAGAACTTGAAGACCGCGGCGCCGCTGCTGTTGAGCCTCAATCCGATCCACCGGCCCCGTGCGGACGAGGTCTTGGCCAGCTATACCTATGCCCATCCGCAGTTCGACCAGGCGGCGTTGGAAGCTCAGGCTGCGATGTACCGGATCCAGGGCGATCGGCAGACCTGGTTTTGCGGCGCCTATTGTGGTTATGGGTTCCACGAGGATGGCTTGGAGTCCGGCTTCAAAGTTGCGGCCGAACTGGGCGCCACCGTGCCCTGGGCGGAAGAGGTCGGGACCTCTAGTCCGGCCTGGCGCGCCGTCCAGCCGGTCCTGGCCCTCGAGGCGGCGGAGTAGGCAGGCGCTATGTCTGGATCGACCCTCAGATCTCGGATCTATTTCGGTCGGGTGATGCACAAGCGTCTGAGACCCTTTCAGCATCGCTTCGACTACCGGGTCTATGCCTTTCTCTTCGATCTAGACGAACTGGCCCGGCTCGATCGGGAGCTACCCCTGTTCTCTCACAACCGGGCCAACGTCTTCAGCCTGCGTGACCGCGACCACGGACCGCGAGACGGCAGTGCTCTGAAGCCCTGGGCCGAGCAATTGTGTGCCGAGGCCGGCGTCGAACTGCGCGGCGGACGCGTCCAGCTGCTTTGTCTGCCACGGCTCTTCGGCTATGCCTTCAACCCGCTATCGCTTTGGTTCTGCCACGACGCTGAGGGCGATCTACGGGCGGTGATCTACGAGGTGCGAAACACCTTCGGCGAGCAGCACAGCTACGTGATTCCGCTGGCCGCACCTTCGACTCCGGACGCGGCCTTCGACCAGGCCTGCGAGAAGGGCTTCTACGTTTCGCCTTTCATCCCGATGGCGGCCTCCTATCGTTTCCGCCTGCGGCCGCCTGGACGGCGGCTCGCGATCCTGATCCGCCAAGCCGTCAGCGAGGGCGAAATACTTCTCGCAACCTGGACCGGCCGCAGTGCCCCAGCGGGCCTTTCCGCCCTGTCACGCGCCCTGTTGCTCTATCCTTTGCTCACCTTCAAGATCATGTTTGCCATTCACTGGCAGGCGCTGTGGCTGTGGGTTAAGGGGGCTCGCTACTACCGGCGTCCCCGGCCACCGGAGGATCCGGTTTCCCTCGAACTGCCCGCTCCGCAGCTGCCGGCCGAGT
The DNA here is from genome assembly GCA_030067055.1 of Kiloniellales bacterium. The sequence continues at coordinate 7,374 of JASJAL010000016.1, forward strand.
AGAGGGGAGCTGGGGAATGGAGATAACAGCCAAACCGGGCCTGCGGCTCGGCGCCGGCCATTTCGGCCTGATGTTCCGGGTGCTGAACCGTACCCGCTTCGGCCGTATCCGCGTGATCCTACCGGACGGCAGCGAGCACGACTTCGTAGGTGACGAGCCGGGACCGCAGGCCGAGATCGAGTTCCGGAATCGCAGAGTCCTGCGCCGCATGTTGACCAACGGCAGCAATGGCTTTGCCGAAGGCTATCTGGCTGGCGACTTCGAGACGCCAGATCTTGCGGCGCTGTTGGAACTGGGCGCGCGAAACGAGGATGCCTGGGGGAATTTTCTGACCAGGACGACCATGCTGGCGGGTTTGCACCGTCTCATGCATGTCTTGCGTCCGAACTCCAAGCGTGGCGCGCGGCGGAATATCTCCCATCACTACGACCTGGGGAACAGGTTCTATTCGGCCTGGTTGGATCGCAGCCTGACCTACTCCTCGGCGGTGTTCGACGGGGCCGATCAGCCGCTCGAGGCGGCCCAAACCAACAAGTACGCAAACATTGCCGCCCTCGGCGGGCTGAAGCCGGGCGATCACGTTCTGGAAATCGGTTGCGGTTGGGGCGGCTTTGCGCTCTACGCGGCCAAGAGCCTGGGCTGTCGGGTCACCGGGCTGACCATATCGCAGGAGCAGTTCGAGCATGTCCGGGCACGGATTGCCGCAGAGGGCTTGCAGGACCGGGTCGAAGTGCGTTTCCAGGACTACCGCGACACACAAGGCGTCTTTGACCGCGTGGTGTCGATCGAGATGTTCGAGGCGGTGGGCGAGCGTTACTGGGATCCCTTCTTCAGCAAGCTGAACGAAGTGCTCAGGCCGGGCGGCACCGCGGCCCTACAGGTCATCACCATCGCCGAGGACGTATGGCCGAGCTACCGGCGCAGCGCCGACTTCATCCAGCGCTACATCTTTCCCGGAGGCGTCCTGCCGCCGCGACGGGCCCTGGTCGAACGGGCCCAGAGCGCCGGGCTCGCCTGGCTGGCCGACCGGGGCTACGGCACCCACTACGCCCGAACCCTGGCCCTGTGGCACCAGCGCTTCTGCGAGGCCTGGCCGGAGATCGGCCGGCTCGGCTTCGACGAGCGCTTCCAGCGCATGTGGCGCTACTACCTGGCCTACTGCGAGGCCGGGTTCCGCGCCGGGCGGATCGACGTTCTGCAGATGGCCCTGCGCCGGCCCTGACCATGCCGGCGGCGAAGATGAAGGAGACGATGCATGGAGCGCGCGGCGGCTCTCACGCTGCTACGCCTGACGGCCTACGGCCTGCCCGGCCTGCCCCTGGCCGCGCTGCTGCTGCCGCTTTACGTCTACCTGCCGGCTTTCTACGCCGCTGATCTGGGCCTCGGCTTTGCCGCGGTTGGCCTCATACTGCTGCTCGCTCGGGTCTGGGACGTCCTAACCGATCCTCTTATCGGGACCCTGTCGGACCGCACCCGAGGTCGCTTCGGCCGGCGTCGGCCCTGGATGCTGGCCGGCGGGCCCCTGCTGCTGATCAGCGCATATTTTCTCTTCCTGCCGGCCGCCGGGGCCGGTTGGCCCTACTTGCTGTTCTGGGTGGCCGTCCTGACCCTGGGAGGGACCATGGTTCTGCTGCCCTACAGTGCCTGGGGTGCAGAGCTGACCGAGGACTATCACGGACGCAGCCGGGTTTCCGCCTCTCGCGAGGTCTTCGTCATCGTCGGCACGATCCTGGCCGCCGGCTTGCCGGCTGCCTTCGGGGAGGATCGGGGCCGGGCCTTGGAGGTTCTTTTCTGGATCCTGCTGGTAACGCTGCCCGTTGCCCTGGCGCTCGTCTTGACACTGGTGCCAGAGCCCGCCCCGAAGCCCGCCGCGGCCCTGCCTTGGCGCCGCAGCCTGGGGCTGCTGCGCTCAAACGGACCCTTCCGACGGCTGATCCTGGCCTATTTCCTGAACGGAATTGCCAATGGCCTGCCGGCAACCCTGTTCCTGCTCTTCGCCGAGTTCGGCCTGGATGCCAAGGCCAGCAGCGGTGCCTTCCTCCTGACCTACTTCCTGTGCGGCATCCTGTCGGTCCCGCTCTGGCTCAGGCTGACGCGCCCCTTCGACAAGCACAGGGTCTGGATCGGCGCCATGCTTCTGGCCTGTGCGGTCTTCGTCTGCGTGCCGCTGCTCGGGCCTGGAGACGGCAACTGGTTTTTTGCGGTCTGCGTGCTCACCGGCTTGGCCCTGGGGGCGGATCTGGTGCTGCCGCCCTCGATGCAGGCCGACGTCATCGACCTGGACCGACTGCGCAGCGGGCGGGAGCGGGCCGGCCTCTACTTCGCGATCTGGGGCATGGGCACCAAGCTGGCCTTGGCGCTGGCGGTCGGGATCTCCTTTCCCCTGCTGGAACTGGCCGGTTTCGAAGCGGAGCCCGGCGGCGGCGGAAATCTGCCGCTTTTCGCTCTGGCGGCGCTCTACAGCCTGGTTCCGGTGGGCTTCAAGCTGGCCAGCATCGCCCTGATGCGCGGTTATCCGATCACGGCCGCCCGGCACGACCGGCTGCGGCGGCGAATCTCCGCCCGGCAGGCATCCAAGACCGGCTCCCTCGCGTAAAAGCTCCATGACGAGGAACTTGCTGATTTCCTTAGCCTTAGCCCTGTCGTTGACCGGATGCGGTAGCATGAAACCTGAAGACTTTGCGGGACGTGAGCCGAGGCTCTTGCTGGAGGAGTATTTCGCCGGCAAGACCAAGGCACTTGGTATCTTTGTCGACCGCTTCGGCAACCTACGCCGTCAGTTCGCGGTCGACATTGACGGCACCTGGGACGGTGACACCCTGACCCTGGTAGAGGACTTCCTCTACGACGACGGCGAGATCGAGCAACGGGTCTGGCGTATCCGCAAGACCGGGGCGCACAGCTATGAAGGTCGTGCAGGAGACGTGATCGGGCCGGCTGCCGGCAAGGCTTACGGCAACGTATTGAACTGGCAATACCGACTGGCCCTTAAAGTTGGCGATTCGACGTGGAAGGTTGATTTCGACGACTGGATGTTCCTTCAGGACGACAACGTCATCATCAACCGTGCCGAGATCAGCAAATTCGGCTTCAAGCTCGGCGACGTGACCATCGTCTTCACCAAGCCCGCAGCCAGCCAGGCCGGGATGCAGCCGGAATTTTCCATTGTCGCGGCCGAGTAGTCGCTAGGCCTGTTCGGCGCTGAGCCGGCGCCGAAGGCGGTTCAGCAGGAGCCCTAGGAAGGGCAGCTTGGCATAGAGTTGCCCTGCAGCGTCCCAGTGATCGATATGGGCCGCAATCCGGCCATCTTCGTCCAGGTGCAATTCGGTAGCGCCTTCGAAATTCAGCAGTTTGCGGTTTCGGTGCAGACGGCAGCGCAGGGTCCAGGCAAAAAAGCAGACCGCGCCGCTGCAAGCCAGATCTCGCGCCGAAAATTCGATGTCCGTGACGTCCTCAAACATCTTCGAGAAGACCCGGATCACCGCCTCCCGTCCGACCACGTCGTTGAAGGGATCCTTGAACCGGGCCTGAGGCGCCAGATGGCCGGAAAGCTCGGGCAGGCGCTCCGGTGTCAGAGCCTCAAGGCAAGCGATGTAGGCCGCGGCGCAATCCCGCATCATCGCTTCGGCAGCAGGCGGCGGGTCATCGCCAGAGCGAGGGGATAGGGCAGGATCCGCAGGACCTTCAGAAGATAGGCGAAGCGGCGCGGGAAAATGATCTCGAAGGCTCCGGACCGCAGGCCGCGGTAGAAGGCCTCCGCCGCCGCCTCCACTTCCATGAGGAAGGGCATGTGAAAGGGATTTCGGTCGGTCAGCGGCGTGCGGACGAAGCCCGGATTGACGATCTGCAGCTTGATGCCCACGGCTCGGAGCTCTGGCTCCAGGGCTTCGGCCAGGTTGATCAGTCCGGCCTTGGTCATGCCGTAGGCTCCGGCCAGGGGTAGGCCGACGTATCCGGCCAGCGAGGCGACGATGGCAATCTGCCCGTTCTGGCGCTCGCGCAGCGGCGGCAGGATCGCCTCGAGGCAATGCACCGTACCCATGAGATTGAGATCGACCAGCCGGCGGAAATCCTCGGCGGCGAGGCTGGCGGCCGGCGTCGGCTTATGGGTCCCGGCATTCAGGACCACGAGATCGGGCAGGCCGAAGTCTTCAACGAGTCGGGCGACGGTCGCCTGAACGTCTGTTTGCACGGTTACGTCGAGCGGGAAAGCTTCGACCTTGCCCGAGAAGGCAGAGGCCAAAGCCGCCACCGCCTGCAGTTGGTCCTCGCTTCGGGCCGAGATCGCGACTTGCCAGCCCTCGGCAGCCATCTTCAGGGCCAGGGCACGGCCCAGGCCGCTACTGGCACCCGTGATCCAGACGCGTTTCTGCGCTTTCGCTTCGCTCAAAGATTGCTCGGGCTGGCCGTCTCAAGCGACCTGTACTCGATCTCGGCGCCTTTAGCCTCGAACGCGAGCTTCAGCCATTCGCCCCGGGGCCCGTACCAAAGGTCCAGCTTGAGGTCGCCGGCCATGCGATATTGCCGCGCCGTTTTTTCGCCCACCGGCAGCAATAGGTCTTCTTCGCCCTCTGGCCGGACCTCGACCGAGAGCAGACGCCCGTGTTGGCTGTCCAGCAACTGCCGCTGCTCGATGGTGCGCGGGTTCCAATAGCTGGTCGGCAGGGTTCCGGCAGGCGCCACGAAGCTGCCCTCGCCACTCTCGACTCGCAGGCCCTCGCCGCTTGCCGCGGCACGCACCCAGTGCGGGGTCCCGTCGTCGTCGGTCTCGCTTTTGAGGCTGACGAGCCGGCCGTCGCGCCAGCGTTCCCGGTTGCTATGGCGGTAGCGGTAAAGGGTCAGAAACGCGAATTTGACTTCCAGGGCGATGTCGATATCAACCAGCAAGTCGCCGCCGTCTCTCGAGAATCCAATGACATGGCGGCCGATCGACGTGTTCTCTCGCAGGACATCGAAGGCAATTCGGCCTTCGGTCGCAATTGCGGCGCGCAAGGCGGTGGAGGGCGCCAGTATCGCGCCGGCTGCCAGCATGGCCAGGAGATCTCTGCGGGGTATCTGAAGATTTTGCGACATGACCATCAACCAAGCGTAGGATTATACCTAACTCAATACGAAAATTGAACCGAGGCGGATCAGCCTGCCCTCGGGACAGCGCCGATCGAGCGGTCCAAAGCCGGGAAGAAATATCCCAGCGTCATCGCCCGCGCCGCCATGAACAGGGTTAACGCCAGCCAAAGCCCGTGGTTCCCGAGCCAGGGCACCAGCACCCAGCAAGCCGGCAGGTAGATCGCCAGGGAGGTCAGCATGGCGTTGCGGAGCGCTGCGCTGCGCGTGGTGCCGATGAAGATCCCGTCCAATAGGAAGCTCCAGACCGATATCAGGGGCGAGGCGACGAGCCAGGGCAGGAAGGTCCGCGCCGCCTCGCGCACCTCTTGGTGGCTTGTGATGACCGCGATCAGGGCCTCTCCGCCGGCCAGCAGCAGGGCGGCCAGGATTGCGGCCAGGCCGAGACCCCAGAGGCTACAGACCTTCACGACCCGCCTGAAGCCGCGGCGGTCCCCGGCGCCCTTGGCGTTTCCGACCAGGATCTCGGCGGCATGGGCGAAGCCGTCCAGGCCGTAGGCGATGAACTGCTGGAATTGCAGCAGGATGGCGTTGCCGGCCAGGACCAGGTCGCCCAGCCGTGCGCCCTGGTCCGTGAAGTAGGCGAAGGCGAAGATCAGGGTCAGCGTGCGGACGAGGAGGTCGAAGTTCACCCGAAACAGCGCGATCAGGCCGTCCCGCTGCAGAACCCTCTGCCAGACCCCGGCACCGTCCGCCGCCTTGCCGCGCGCCAGGCGCAGGACGATCGCCAGGCCGAGACCTGCCGCAGCGACTTCGGCGATGACGCTGGCCAGCGCCACCCCGCGGATGTCCCAGCCCAGGCCGATCACGAAGACCAGGTCGAGCACGATGTTGAGGCCGTTCAAGGCAATCTGCAGCAACAGCACCGTGTGAGCGCGGCGCAGGCCGAGCAGCCAGCCGAGGATGGCGTAGTTCATGAGGGTTGCCGGGGCTGCCCAGATGCGAATTTGAAAGTAAGCGGCGGCTTGGTCCTCAACGGCCTGACTGGCATGGAACAGCCCAAAGGCGATGGCCCCGATCGGGCCCTGCAGCAGAACGATGAGACCGCCCAGTGCCAGGCCGAGCAACAGCGGTCGCAGCAGGGCGCTGCGCAGCTCCAAGTCGTCCCCGGCACCGAAGGCCTGTGCGGTGAAGCCCGTGGTGCCCATCCGCAGGAAACCGAAGCCCCAGAACAGAAAGCTGAAGATCACCGCGCCGACGCCGACGCCACCGATGGCGGTGGGGTCGGGCAGGTGTCCCACCACTGCGGTGTCGACCGCGCCCAGAAGCGGCGTCGAGAGATTGGATAGAATGATCGGTCCGGCAAGCAGAAGCACCTGCCGGTTCCAGCTGCCGGTCTGCCGGGCAGCGCCTGCGGCGCCTTCGGTCATGGCGCCCCCGAGCTCTTCCGTTCCCTGGGGGCTATCGCCCGACGGCGTAGCCTTGCATGAAGCGGGGATTGGCCGCGGCGCGCAGCAAACCGTCGTCGCCGCGCTGGGCGGCTGAGAGCCGGCCCAGCGACCAGTCGCTGTCGACGGTGACCTCGTGGCCCCGGCGCTTGAGCTCCGTGACCGTCGCCTCGGGCATCCGGCCCTCGACCTTGAGCGAGCCCAGGTCCGCCGAGCGCGGCCAGAAAGAGCCGGGGAAGTGATCGGTTTGGAACATCGGCGTGTCGATGGCCTCCTGCAGGTTCAGGCCGTGGTGCAGGTGGCGCAGCAGGAAGGTCAGGCTCCACTGGTCCTGGTAGTCGCCGCCCGGCGTGCCGTGGACCATCCAGGGCTTGTCCTCCTTCAGGGTCAGGTTGACCGAGAGGGTGGTTCGCGGCCTCTTGCCGGGGGCCAGGGCCGAGGGATTGTCCTCGTCGAGCCAAAACATCTGGGCCCGGCTGTTCAAGCAGAAGCCGAGCTCGGGGATCACCGGTGAGGCGTGCAGCCAGCCGCCCGACGGCGTTGCGCCGACCATGTTGCCGTCGCGATCGATGATGTCGACGTGGCAGGTGTCGCCGCCGATCTGCGCGGGGCTTTCGGCGGTCTGCACGGTTGGCTCGCCGCCGCCCAGTGCAGCGAAGCCGCCCTCTTGCTGGCGCCGGGTGCTGGCCTCTACGTCGATACGGCCGCCATAGCCGGAAATTTCGCCCGGCCGCAGCGCCAGCGAAGCCTGCTCGCCGACCAGGGCGCGGCGGTCCGCGTTGTAGGCCTCGGACAGCAGCGTCTCGACCGGCACCTCGACGAAGTTGGGATCGCCGTAGAAGGCCTCGCGGTCGGCGAAGGCCAGCTTGGCGCATTCGGTGACGGTGTGGACGAAGTCCGGCCCGGTCGGGTCCATGGCCGCCAGGTCGAAGCCCTTGAGCAGGGCCAGCTGCTGGAGGAGCACCGGCCCTTGGCTCCAGGGCCCGCCCTTGCAGACGGTCACGCCGTGGTAGTCCAGGGTCAGCGGCGCCTCGACCGTCGACTCCCAGTTCGCCATGTCGTCGGCCGTGAGCACGCCGCGGTGGCGCCGACCCGAGGTGTCCATGACCTCCTGGGTCCGGCAGTAGGTCTCGATCGCCTCGGCGACGAAGCCGCGGTACCAGGCGTCCCGGGCCGCTTCGATCTGGGCCTCGCGGTCGGCGCCGACGGCTTCGGCCTCCTCGAGGACCCGCTTGTAGGTCCCGGCCAGCATGATGTTGGTGAAGCGCGTGCCTGGGGCGGGGACACCGCCGCCGGCCAAGTAGAGCGCGGCCGAGCTTTGCCATTCCTCCCGGAACAGCGCCTCGACCCGGCCGATGGTCTCGCAGATCATCGGGACCAGGGGGTAGCCGCCCTCGGCGTAGCCGATGGCATACTCCAGGACCTCGCGGGGTCGCATCGTGCCGTGGTCGCGCAACAGCCGCATCCAGGCGTCGAAGGCCCCCGGCACGACCGTGGCCAGCAGACCGGTGCCGGGCACCAGATCCAGACCCTCGGCCTTGTAGTGGGCGATGGTCGCGTCGGCCGGTGCGACGCCCTGGCCGCAGATGACCTCCGGCCTCCCGGCCTTCTGGTCGTAAAGGATGATCGGCACCTCGCCGCCCGGCCCGTTGAGGTGCGGCTCCACCACTTGAAGCACGAAGCCGGCGGCGACTGCCGCGTCGAAGGCGTTGCCGCCCTTCTCGAGAACCGCCATACCGCTCGCGGACGCGAGCCAGTGGGTGGACGCGACGACCCCGAAGGTGCCGCGGATTTCGGGTCGGGTTGTAAACATGATGCCGACGACTATAACGAGGGCGGTCGACGCAGCCAACGCACGACACTGCAGGACAGCTCTGCACCCATCGGCTAACATCACCGCCGCGCGGCATGGGGATGTCAACAGGGGGGAACAACCGCATGGCGATCGAGCATCCCTATCTGCTGTTTCTCGGCGACGCAGCCGACCAGCTCGCGGCCAAGACCGCCCAGGGGGTTTTGCAGTGGCGGCCGGATTGGTGCTTGGGGCAACTCCGCCTGCCAGAGTGCCAGGCCGATCTCGGCCTGCCCGATCTCAGCCTGGAAGAGGCCGCCGCCCAGGGCGCCAAGACCCTGGTGGTCGGGGTCGCAAACCGTGGGGGCGTGATCTCGGAGGGCTGGACCGACGTCCTGGAGAAGGCGATCGAGACCGGATTCGACCTCGCCGCCGGCCTGCACAGCCGCCTAGTCGACGTGCCGCGGCTGCGCGGCGCCGCCGAGGCCCATTCCAAGAGCCTTTACGACGTCCGTCATCCGACCCGCGGCTTCGACGTGGGGTCCGGCAAGCGGCGGAGCGGCAAGCGACTCCTGACCGTCGGCACGGACTGCTCGGTCGGCAAGATGTATACCTCGCTGGCGCTGGAGCAGGAGATGCGGAAGCGCGGCATCAAGGCCGACTTCCGCGCGACCGGCCAGACCGGGATTCTGATCGCGGGCGAGGGGGTCTCGGTCGACGCCGTGGTGGCCGATTTCATCTCCGGCGCGGTCGAGTGGCTGAGCCCGGCCAACGACGACGATCATTGGGACCTAATCGAGGGTCAGGGTTCGCTCTTCCACGCCTCCTTTGCCGGGGTGTCTTTGGGCCTGCTCCACGGTGCCCAGGCCGATGCCCTCGTGCTCTGCCACGAGCCGACCCGGCCACACATGCGGGGCCTTCCGGACTATCCGCTGCCACCGTTGAAGGAGTGCCTCCTGCGGAACGAAGAGGCTGCACGCCTCACCAACCCGGCCGCGACCTGCGTCGGTGTGGCCGTCAACACCTCGGCCCTGGACGCTGAAGCGGCCCGGCGGCTCCTGGATGAGACCGCGCAGACCCTCGGGCTGCCTGCCGTCGATCCGGTCCGCGACGGCGTATCGCCGATCGTCGACCGGATCCAGAACGGCGATCCCGGGCTCCTCGCCGGCTAAAGAGATCGAGCGTAGGCGCGCCGGCGCGGGAGATCGAATTGGCGGCGACTCACGAAGGATTACTCGAGTTCACACCACCAGGGGGACGAACTTCATGCCCAGCTTGAGCGTTCAGGCGGAGACCTGGCCGCTTGCCCGCACCTTTACCATCTCGCACGGCAGTCGGACCGAGGCCAAGGTCGTTGTGGTCGAGCTCGGCGAGGGCGGCATTCGCGGACGAGGCGAAGGTGTGCCGGTACCGCGCTACGGCCTGGATGCGGACGCGGTCCTCGCCCAGATCGAGTCCCAGCGCTCGGCGTTGGAAGCCGGTCTGACCCGGGCGGACCTGCAGGAGCGGTTGGCCCCCGGCCCGGCGCGCTGCGCCTTGGACTGCGCCTTCTGGGATCTTGAGGCCAAGCGGAGCGCGCGCCCGGCCTGGGATCTTGCGGGGCTGGATTCACCCGTGAGCGTGGTGACCGCCGTCACCTTGTCGATCGATACGCCCGAGCGAATGCGGCAGGCGGCGGCCGAGGCCGCGCACTATCCGCTGCTGAAGATCAAGCTCGACGGTGAGGCGATCCTGGAGCGGGTCGCCGCGGTGCGTGCGGCGGCACCCGAAGCGCGCCTTGTTGTCGATGCCAACGAGGCCTGGGCCCCCGAGGCGCTGCCGGAGATCCTGCCGCGGTTGGCCGAACTGGGGGTCGAGATGGTCGAGCAGCCCCTGCCGGCCGACGCCGACAAGGAACTTGCCAAGCTGGATCGCAGCGTGCCGATCTGCGCCGACGAGTCCTGCCACGACAGCGCCAGCGTCGACGGCCTGGAAGAGCGCTATGACATGGTCAACATCAAGCTGGACAAGACCGGCGGCTTGACCGAGGCCCTGAAACTAAAGGCGGCGGCCGAGGCCCGGGGCCTCGGCATCATGGTCGGCTGCATGATCGGGACATCGCTGTCGATGGCGCCGGCGTTCCTGGTCGCGCAGGGCGCGGCGGTCGTCGATCTGGACGGCCCCCTCTGGCTGCGGGAGGACCGCGGCGAGGGTCTGGCGATCGAAGACGGCCTGATCCATCCGCCCACGGCCGCGCTGTGGGGATGACATGCGGCAACACTCGATCCACTCCTTTCCACCTGAGGTGGCCCCTGTCTGGGAATTCTCCCAAGATCGGCGATCTCCTTGATTTTTCTGCCTTGTAAGCTGATCACTTCGAGCCCAGGTTAAGCGCCCATGGATTATTTGCTGGTCGCCGGAGGAGCCCTGTTCCTGTTCCTGGGGGGCGAGGCCCTGCTTCGGGGCGCCGTGAGCCTGGCACGGCACCTCCGCGTCTCACCGATGATCATTGGTCTCACAGTGGTCGGCTTCGGCACCGGGGCACCGGAACTGATCGTCTGCCTGGAGGCGGCCCTGACCGGCCAGCCTGCGATCGCCGTCGGCAACGTCATCGGCTCCAACATCGCGAACATCCTGTTGATCCTTGGGCTTTCGGCATTGATCCGCAGTCTTCCGGTGCCGCGCGAAGCCCTTTGGCGCGATGGCATGGTGATGCTCGGTGCCTCGGTCCTGGTGGTCGGCTTGGCCGTCCTCGGCACGATTGGCCGTTGGCAGGGCATCTTGCTCGTTGCCGCTCTGATCCTGTTCTGGGGCTACATCTACCGCTCGGAACGCAAGAACCGCAGCGACGAGTTGGCCGCTGCCAGCGCCGAGCTCGACGAGGATCCGGTCGGCGTGCCTCAGAGGGTGGGGATCGCCTCGCTGCTGTCCTTGGTCGGTCTGGTGGCCCTGGCCTTTGGCTCCAACCTCTTCCTCGAGGGCGCGGTCGGTTTGGCCCGTGCCTTCGGCGTCTCCGAGGCCGTCATCGGCCTCTCACTGGTGGCCATCGGCACGTCGCTGCCCGAGGTCGCCGCGGCCACAGTCGCGGCCGCGCGGGGACGCGGTGACGTGGCTCTGGGCAACGTCATCGGCTCCAACATCATCAACGTGCTGGGCATCCTTGGCCTCGCGGCGATCGCTGCGCCGCTGCCGTTGGATGCGGTCACGGTCTGCGATCTGGCCGTCTTCGTCGGTTCCGCGATTCTCGCCCTGGTCTTCTTCTCCACCGGCCGCCACATCGCCCGAAGCGAGGGTGGATTCTTCCTTTTCGCCTACGGCGCCTACATGTGGACGCTGTTCGCCTTCCCCTGTCCTCTCTAGGAAGCGGTCAATCGCTTGTGCAGCGACGCGACAGGATCAGGCGGAAGGGCTGATCGATGAAGACGGAGTCGCCGCGCTGAACGGCAAGGTTTACGAATTGTGCGCGCAGTTTCTTCTCGGCGGTCTCAAAGGCCGTCCTTCGCTTCGGATCTACCGCCAGGACTTCGGTCTTGAAGGCCTCGAAGTCGCGATATTTCGCGGCGGCGACGTAGAGGATCTCGCGCTGGCCGTCGAAGACAGGCGGGTTGATCCGGCGCTGCAGGGCGGCATGGGCCGCGGCGCGGACCGCCGTCTCGTCCTCGACCGGAAGCATGAGCTCGAAGAGCGGGCCTTCGGCCAAGGGCTCCGCAACGTAAAGTAGGCCGCCGGGGCGCAGGATGCGCCCGGCCTCGTCCAAAGCCTGGTCCATCAAGTCGGGATCGACGTGATGCAGGCTGTTGGAGAAGACCACCGCGTCGAAGCTAGCGCTCTCGAAGGGCAGACTCTCGCCGCGGCCGAAGACGTAGCTTTCCCCGCCCGCCTTTGCGGCGGCCTTCGCGCGCTGCAGCTGAAGCTCCGAACACTCCAGTCCGACCGCGTCGGCGCCCTCGCGGGTCAGGAAGCGGACCAGCCCGCCCTCGCCGCAGCCGACGTCGAGAATACGCCCGCCGTCGAGCGGCAACTCGGCACGCAGCATCTCGCTGTGTTTGTGGCGCGGCAGGGCGGTCATGGCGACGAGACTATGCCCAGATGGCCGGCACCGCGGCAAGCGGAGCGCGCCGTCAGTACTCGGGCTTGAGGTCGGTCGCCTTCAGCTCCTTCTCTACCGTCCGCTGGATCAGCGCGGGCGCCGCCCAGGTCAGAATGCAGAAGCCGAGCCACAGCAGGAAGACGATCCAGACCGACGCGCCGACCTGCCCCTGGCGATAGGCGATGTTCATCGCCTGCAAGGAGACGTAGGCGGCGACCAGGATCAGGATCTGGATATTCTGGTGCCGACGCTGCATCCAGGCGGCGTAGGGCCACCAGAGCCGTAGCAGCGGCTGGCGCCGCGAGCGGATCCGAACCAGCAGTTCGACCGCACCTTCGTCTCGGGGGTTGCGCGACAGGGCCAGGGCGCCCAGCTGCCGCGCCTGTTCGATGTCGCCGTCGATCAGCAGGACGTTGCCCAGCAGGACGCAGGCGTCGATGTCTTCCGCGTCGAGGCTGAGGGCCCGTTCGGCCAGGAACCTGGCGGCGTCGACCTCGCCGCGCTCGAGATGGATCGTGCCCTTGAGGACCAGGCACGCGACCGATTCCGGGTCCAGCTCCAGGGCCCGGTCGACCCACTGCAGGGCTTGCGCGCTGTCCCGGCGCAACAGGAAGGCCCGGGCGAGGCCGAGCGTGTTGCGCAAGTCCTCGGGATCGATTTCCAGGGCCTGGCGAAAGCTTTGCTCCGCGGTCCGGGTGTCCTGCTTGGCGAGAGACACGATGCCGAGGGCGAAATGGCCGAGGTCCAGCTCTGCGTCGAGCTGCAGTGCGAGCCGGGCCTCGTGCTCGGCGGCGGTCAGACGCTTCTGATCATGCAGACAGAGCGCCAGGAAGGCGTGGGCACCGGCGTGGTCAGGGTCCTCGGACAGAGCCTGGCGCAGGCTCTCGACCGCGCCTTCCAAGTCGCCGTGGCCGAGCTGGCGCTGGGCCCTTTCGATCAGGGCCCTTCCGGGCTCAAGAAAGGAAGAAACGCTCACCGAAGAGGGCTCCCAGGATCGGGGACAAGGTGTGGGCGATGGTGCCGAACACCACGCTCAGGACGATGACCAGGATCAGCAGCAGAATGCCCCTGCCGAGCTGGCCGCCGAAGTAGGTGTAGAGCTCGACGCTGCGTACTTGGTCGATGTGAAGGAGATAGCCGATCGTTACCTTCCAGCCGACCAGCAAGAGCCCGAAATAGGGGAAGACCGTCGCCGATATCGACGGGCGAAAGGACTGGAGCGCCAGTGCGATGACCAGGGACCCAAGGACCCCGATTCCGGCGACGGCAAGCTCGCGCCGGCGGGTCGCCGAGCCCAGGGCCCGACCGTTGTAGAGGAACCACAGGGTGCCCGGCAGGATTCCCGACAAGACCATGCCCAGCAGCGGCCAGAAGGGATTGACCGCGATCCAGGGCCCACGGCTGGGCCGGGGCTCGTCGATGATGCGGTACGAGTCGTCGCCGTCGGTCACAGTGGATCCACTGTGTCTGAAGGGCAAGCTCGCCCCCGGCTGTTCGGCGCAGACGTGATCGAAAGAAAACAGCGCGGTCGATCGTTGCGGGCCATCAGAACGACGAGCTCAGCCGTATCTTGCGTTTCTCCCACTCGATCATCAGGGAAAGGGCCATGTGACCGAAGGCGAAGTAGATGCCAAGCGGGAAGAAGATCGCCGCCAGTCCATATTTCCAGGACAGCAGGCCAAGGCCCACGAAGAGCCAGTCGAGGCTGGCGTAGAGCATCACAATAGATAGCACAGCGATCACCCGGAAGGCGGGCCCTAAGCGCTTGATCGCCTGCTCGCCGCGCCACCAGAGGGCGAAGAGCGGGTTGCGCCGGGCCCGGATCAG
>JASJAL010000163.1 GCA_030067055.1 Kiloniellales bacterium
CCGCCAAGGCAACCCAAGCCGAGCCATCCCAATACTTCCAAGTTACGGCGCCGCCGACGCCCAACGTGCCGATGTCGATGGTGACGGAAGAAAGGGGCGCGCGGTGGCCGATGAGAAACATATCGCCGACCGCCTCGGTTGCCGGAAAGGAGTCTACATCGCCAGCTGTGGCGTCGTTGAGAGCCGCCGTCTGATCCACAGACGTGAGATTGACGCTGTCGTATTGAACGGCGTTGTCGACCGGGGCTTTCTCGACGTTTGTGATCGTGACGCCGGTTGTCGCTGCACCCTCGACCGTGATGTCCTTGCCAACGTCTGCATCGGTAAAGCTCACGCTCGTCGAGCTGAGCACCGCGGAGCCATCGGTGACCGTGCCGTCAACCAGCTCACGGGTGTCGCCCTTGGCGCCGTGGAACTTGACGTTCTCGGCGCTGAGCGCGCCCAGGCCGAAGAGGTCGGCGAGGCTGCGGGCGCCGGCGGCGCCGGTCGGCAGCACGGTCTTGTCGCTGAGGTCGGCGGCCTCGGCGGTGCCGGCCAGCAGCGCCGGCTTGCCCTGGGCATCGAAGCCGAGGTAGCGGCCGGCGCGCTCTGCGTCGATCGGCAGCTCCAGGCCGCCGACCTGGGCGTCGGTCGCCGGCACGCTCAGGGCGCGGGCGTCGAAGGCGGCCAGCTGGGCGTCGCGCAGGGCCGCCAGGTCCAGGCCCTCCTCGACCTGGGTGGTCGGAAAGGCGCCGCCCAGGGGGAAGGCCTTGTCCTGGGTGAAGGGCAGGTCGAGCGCGATCACCAGGGTCTCGCCGGCCCGCGGCCGCTTGTCGACCGGCTCGGTGAGGACGGTCAGGGTCCCGCCGCCGTCGTTGCCGGCGCCGGAGAGCTCGTAGTCGCTGCCCTCGGTCCAGGGCGTCTCCTGGCTGGCGGCGTCGCGCAGGGTGACCCGGACGTGGGCGTTGTCGACGAACTTGAAGGGAATCGGAAAGACGCTGGTCGCGCCGTCGCCCTCGTAGCGGACGCGGGAGGTGGTCGTGCTGACGGTCATCTCGGAACTCCGGATCGGGACGGGATTTTCGGAGGCTTGATGTATCGAGTTCGGTCCGGCCGAAATCGGCGGCCCTCTGAGCAGAGAGCTAGAGCCGCGATTACGCCTCTAGGACCTGAACACAGGGGCCCTCGGCGCCACGTTCAGCAACTACCAAGGTGACGTGAGCAGGTTGGTCCTCACCAGCGCCGGCGGTCACCAGGATTCGGTCATAGAGAGCCAGCGAACTGGCGACCGGCACGAAATAGCCTGGCGCGAGGACTTGTCGAAGCGCATGTTTGGTGATGTAGCACCAGAGGCTGAGCCCGTTCGCCCCGTGGCTTATTCTGTGCAAATCAGCGCGAACGACGCGCAAAGGCACCGGCGCAATTTGCTTCCATTCTGGCTGTCGGCTCTCCGGCAACGACCGCTCTGAAGCGACAACATTTTTCGCCTGGGCCGTGACAACAGTCCGGCCTCGGGCCTCTTGCTGCCGCGCCGTTGCGTTGCGACGCCTAGCAGATGAGCTGCGCCTCATGGTCAACGCTCTCCCGGCACAAGCGACCGGCCCTGACCATACCGCTTGGCGTAGAGCCGGCTCAGCACTTGCTGTGTTCGCTCGCTGCGGTACTCCTGCGGTCGAGAGAACTGCAGCGCATGGAGCCGGTCGATCTCGGCGTCCAGCGCCTTCATGGCACTTGCTCCAAGAGGCTCTTCGGATTGTGCTGTGGCCTCACCTTCAAGTAACCGGCCCACTTCGGCCGCGACCCGGATCAGCGCCGGATGGTCGCCCAGGCCGCTGTCCTCCAGGGCTCGAGTCAGCTCGGGCGAGGCGAAGGTCCGGGCAGCCCTGCGGGCCAGGTCGAGGTTCGCCGAAAGATCCTCACCCCAGGTGGCCTGCAGGGCCCGGGCCGCCTCCGGATCGGCCGCCGCCATGGCGGCCAGGACCGCGGCATCGCCGGCGGCTCCATCGGTGTCAGGGCCGGCGTCAGGCTCGGTTGCGCTGGGGTCCTGCAGCGGGGCGCCGGCGCCCTCCTCCAGACCGTGCTCCTGTGGCTCGATCTGCCTGATCTCGGCATCCTTTGCTAAAGCATCGTTGGGCCCGGTCACCCCTGGCTCGATCCCGGCCGCGTCATCTTGTGGCAGGCTGTCCTGCATGCTGATCTCCTTTCTGAGACTAGTTCTGATCTGTGGCTGTTTCCGATCGGAAGATCCGAGCATGGAGCGGCCAAACCCAGCGACTTGGACCAAGGCCGCCAGCGGCGACGCACCAAGATCTCGGGAGCCCGCCGGCGTGCCGGAGCTTTCCAGTTGGTAGGAGGTGTTGAGCAGTGAATTTAGGCTGCAGCGGCTCAGCGCACGCCAAATACTTGGTCAAACAGCATCTGGCGTGCCCGGGCCGAAGCTAACGGAACTCGCTTTGAGGCAGCGGCCGGCATCGCGCGCAGTGGCGGCGGCCAAGCCTCGGCGGCGGTCCGGCCGGGTCGCGACCCAGGCCCTCGGCGGAAGGCGGGACGCCGTCGGGCGGGCGTCCCGCCTCCGGCCGTCACATGTTCAGCATCGCGGCGAGCAGGGAGCCCTTGGCGGTGGTGTCCAGAGCGCCCTTGGCCTGCTTGACCTCGGAGATCTCCAGCGGCAGGCGCGCCTCGCGGATGGCGGCCTCGAGCAGCGGCCCGAAGCCCTTGACCGAGGCGGTGCCGCCGGCGAAGACCACCGGCACCGGCAGGACCAGCTTGGGCATGCGCTTGGTCTCCAGCAGCTCCCGCTGCAGGGCGCCGACCACCGTCTTGATGACGTCCTTGTAGTAGATCGACAGCGCCCGATCCATCGCGGTCGCGGGCCGCCCGGACAGGTCGAAATCGTCGCTCTCCTTGTGCAGGCGCACCGTGGTCGGGGTCTCGCCGATCACCGAGGCGGCCTTGAGGTCGATGTAGTCGCCGGCATGAGTGGTGCAGAAGTTCAGCACCGGCATGCCCAGGAAGGCGACGCAGACGTTGCAGAGGCCGCCGCCGAAGCTCATGCCGATCCCGGTGAAGTCTGAGTCCTTCAAGGTGGTGTAGACCACGGCCAAGCCCTCGTTGACGCTGTCCGCCTCGTAGCCCAGGTCCTCAAGGACCTCGCGCAACGCCTCCTCGTGATAGGTGAGCTCGCCTTCCCGGCCCTCGGGGGCGCTGGGGATGGAGTAGCTGATCCGCTCGTCGCCCGCTGCCGGGCCGACCAGCGCCCGGACCGCCAGCTCGATGACCTGCAGGTTGCGCGGCTCGCGCGGGTTCAGCAGGCCGGTGTCCATGGGCCGGCGCATGGTGCCGCCCATGATGTTGGCGAACTCGTCGGCCCGGTTGCCGAAGACCAGGATCTCGTCGCCCTCGACATGGTGGAGGATGCCCTCCTGCTCCAAGGTCGACAGGGTCATCTTGGTGCAGGGCAACGCGACGAAGGCGTTGAGCTGTTCCTCGAAGACCGCTTGGTTGCCGGACATGGTCGCGGCGACGATCCGGCTGGTGCCCAGATCGAGACCCTTGTATTTGACCGTCTGCTTCGCAGACCCGCCGGTGGCGGGCTTTCTCTTGGCGAGTCCGGCCGTCTTGGTGGCTGCCATGGTTGGTATCGCTCCTCTGCCCGTGTGTGCCCAGTCGCGCCCCGGCCCCCACCGCCCGGCTCGCGACGTCGTGCAGGGGATTGGACCGCCGATCCCGGCCAGCATGGGCGTCCCGCTGTGAGGAAAATGTGGTTTCTGTACGAGAAGCGCGGGTCTGCCACGGAAACGGGCGGCGAGCGTCTTGATCTCGATCAGGGCGGCAGGAGCGGCGCGGCATGCAGATACTCCAGCTGGCCGAAATGATCAGACCGCAGGTTTCTGGATCTGCCATACGGACTGAAGAGAGGTCGCTTTGCATCTGAATAAATTATCATTTCGGGATTCACAGCCCGATGGAGGGGTCAGGACCGAGCAGGCCTTTCTCGGGCGAGTCCTCGCCTGGGCTCGTGACTTGCCCGCGCGTCTGAGCCTGGTCGCCCTCTTCCTGCTGGCGGCCTGCAGTGGCGAACCGGACCTGATCGAAGACTGGGCCCCGGTTCCCCATCAGAACTTCCCGCTGGACTTCGCGGCACCGGGCCTCGAAGGACGCATTCCCCAGTGCTTCAGAGCGGTCGAGCGCCAATATGGCCGCCCAGTCGTGAACACCACGGCACGCTGGATCGCCTTCCGGCCGCAACAGCCCGAGGCCGGGCTTGATCTCCTGCGGGGCGGCGCGAAGTTCGTCCGCTCCATGGATGCCGAGGGCGCCCTGTTCAGAACGCTGGATCGGCTGACCGAAGGCGAGCCGGAGGTGCCCCGGACGAAGGGCCGGGACCGGAACGCGCAGGGCGCCATCCTCTACATCCATCTCCAAGGCGACGGCCGCGATTGCCTCGTCTTCGCCCAGGAGTGGCGGCGGGAGCGCGTCGTCTTCCTGCTCGTTGGATACTACTGCGCGCCCGGCGACGAAGAGCTGACCTCCGGGACGATCCAGGCTGTCCTGGCCGGTATCAGCGAGAAATAGGAGCTCGGCCGCCCCGCGCCGTCGCGCCCGAGGGCACCGAACAGAACGGCAAAAAGGGCGCGCCCTCCGGTGACGGGACCCGGCAGCATCGGGCATACTTCGGCCGCCATGCGAAACCTCGTGATCCCATTTCTCCTCGTGCTGCTCTTGGGCTGCAGCGGAGACTCCGACCTCGGCGAGGAATGGACCGCGATCACCGCAGAGGATTTCCCCCTGGCCTTCGCGCCCGACGAGCTGCGGGGCGCCATCGCCCGCTACCTCAAGTCGACCCGCTACTACAAGGGCCGCGCGATCCTGACCCACCAGGCCAGCTGGAAGGCCCCCAGCGCACGCCTGCCCCGGGCCGAATTGCGCCTTGAACAGTACGGGCGCGCTTTCGTCATCGCGGAGAACCCCGAGACGGCGGTGAGCCGCTTGATGGACTCGATTTTCGAGGGCCGCAGACCGGCGATCCTGGTCAAGAATCGAGAGGTCAACGCGCTCGGCACCATCGACTACCTTGTGGTCCGCGACGAGACGGCCGAATGCGTGGTCTTCTCCCAGAGTTGGCGCCGCGAGAGCATCCTCAACCTCCTGCAGGGGCTTTACTGCATCGCCCCGGGGTCGGGGTTCTCGGACACACGTATTGCAACTTTGCTCCGCAGCTTGAAGCCGAAATGAGCCCGGCAGGGGACGCTATTCGACCGAGCAGCCCGGCCCTGGCGGGGAGCACCCCAGGGGACGACGGCAGTGGCGGTTGTCACCTAATCCTCCCGCTCCGGCACCTCAGCTGCTGCGGCCAGGGCGTTCCTGGCCGCTCTCTCGCTCGCCGCCAATCCCAGCGCGATGAAGGCTTCGGCCAGTGTCATGACCTCGCCCGCTGTGTCATGACGTAACTGGCGGTGCCAATTCACGAAGACCTGGACGAGTTCGTCGACATCGGCATGACTCAGGCGCTTGGAGCGCACGCCATTGGCGTGGTTGCGCAGGAGCCGTTCCGCCTCCTTCTCGATCAGATCTTCCGGAAGTTCATTGAAGCCGTAGCGCAAGACCTCGTGATCGACGACCGAGACACCAGCGTTCGTCTGTAGACGTTGTCCCTTTGCGTTGGCCTGTTTGACCGCGATCTTGCCGCCTACCTGGTTCGAGGTTGGCGGCGCATCTCCCAACTTGAACTCAAAAACGGTCCCTTTTGCCCCGGGCGTCGGAAGAATGAAGCTGTTGGCGAAGATCCGGAAGCCATCCGAGAAACCGTTCTTGGAGACGGCATCGAGGACGGTCTCCTTTCCGGATGCGAGCAGCAGCCTGTCCTGGCCGGTGGATACCACGTCTATCCCGGCGTTCTCCAGCAGCCGAACGAAGTCGAGTTCGACCGGTTTGCCCTTGAAGTGAGGCATCAGTCCTTTGAGCAGCTTCTTCTGATCGGCAGTGAGCTTTGGCCAGACCTCGGCAAAGGCCTCCTCTGCCGAAATGCGGCGAATGAACTCGGGCAACCTGCCCCGACGCCGAGCGACGGCGAACCTGCCATGAACCTCCTTGAGCAAGTCAGACCTGCGCAGGGCCACCGCGACCGTCCGCGTCCGTAAGGCCCGCCGGGTCAGCGTACGCAGCGTCTTAAACAGAGGTCCGAGGGCCGGCAAGGTGCCTGCAGTCGACAGGACGCCAAGTAAGCCTTGCTTCGCAGCCTCGTCCAGGTCGCCGCGGGTCAGGGCCTCAACCATGGCGTCGAAGCTCTCGATCGCATCGCCGGCGCTGCGGAATTCACCGATGATGGGTATGATGTCGAGCAGCAGCTCGCTCCATGCGTCGCGATCTAGGGCGACCTCCGGGAAAAAGATCGCGATCAAGCCGGCTCTGATCGCGGCAGGATCGTGGCCGGCGCGGATCGCGGCCCGGGCAGCCAGCACGGCCTGCCGGGCCTCTGCGTCATCTTCCGTATCATCGTTCAGCGGCCCGAAACGACCGAGCATCTGATCGATGTCGTCGCGGAGCGCGTGATCTGGTTCTCGGCTCGTGATCAGCCGGTCGATCAGAGCGAAACGCTCGCGCACGTCTGCCGGATCGCTTGCGATGGCGCGCGCGACCGACCAGCTCACGACCGCGAGCGGTGCCTCGTCCGCCTCGCCGATCGCGATCTGGCCGTCGTCTTGCAGGCGCAGCCGGAGGCCGCTCTCCGCTTCCAAGGCGGCAAAAGCCGCTCGGCCCTCACGGCGCTGGTCGTTGTAGTCGCGGCCCGAGCGCAAGAGGTCTCGCTGGGCCCGGAGCGCGGCTTCAGCCGCCCTCGTCCGGCTATGCCCGGCCGGGACCAAGAAGCCGACGCCGCTGCCGAGGCGTGCCCGCGCGAGGCTGACGAGGCGCTGCACCGTGAAGGGGTCATCGCCAAAGGCCGATGCGATACGATCTTCGAGACTCGCAAGGTCATCTGGCGAGGCGGACAGGATCTCCTCCACCAGGTCGGCCAGAACCGCGGCGCGCGTGGCATCGAGACCGGGACCGGTCCAGTCATCCGTCACGCCCGGGGTCAGCCCCAAATTCGGCGGCGCCACGATCTCTGCCAGGCTGTGCGTGAGCTCTGCCTCGTCTTGCGCAGGATCGGAGTCAAGTTTGGCTGCGCCGAAGTTCTGCGCCCGAGGATAGGCAGCGACGGGCAAGGAGAAATCGTCGGCAACGGCCGACTCCGGCTGTTGCTCCAACAACTCCGAGAGCTCGCTCAAGGTCCCCGACAACCCGTCGATACCGAGGCCGATCCTGGGATCGACCGAGTGGAGGCGGTGATGCTCGAAGCGCTCGAAAAGGTGGCGGGCACCGGCCTGCTCTACGAAGGGCAAGCCCTCCACAAGTTCGCCGTAGACCTTCGGCCAGTCGTTCGAAAAGCCGGCCTCCAGCCCACGCATCAATTCGACGCGAGTTTCCAGGTCGGCCCGTTGGAACTCCTGCACGAGCTCGGCGCGTTCCTGATTGCTCAGAAGGCGGGGATTCTCGATACCGCCCTGCTCCTGGTAGTAGCCGGCGAAGAAGAGGCGCGCCTGATCTTCTTGGGCGCGGTTCAGAAGCGTGCCTCTCGAATGCAGCTGGCGCAGCTTGGTCCGGACCTGATCTTCGACGTAGCCGCGCGGGTCGAGCTCGAAACGACGGCGCTGCCGATCCGCCATCGTCACGATCTTCGCCAGCTCAGCAAAGCTGAAGGGTCCCGTCCCGGATACCGAAGTTATCGGGTCCTGCTGTTCCGACGGAGTCGTGCTTGGGGCCTGAGTCATCGATGGCGTTCTCCAGTACCGGTTCGAGACGACAGCGGCGTCGCAAAGCGCCGCGCGTAGAGGATGAGGGCGGCTTCACCGGCCGGTGTCGGGTCGTGCCGACGGAAGCCGAGGCGTTCGAGCCAGACCTGGCCGGCCGTGTAGTCGGCCCGCACCCGGGCTTCGATGCGGTCGAGGCCGAGTTCCGTGGCGATTCGGGGCAACAGGCAAAGCACTTGGCGATGAAGGACCAGAGGCCGGTGGCGCAACTCGTCGCCGAGGATCGCCCAGGCGCGGCCGACCCGGCGGCTCGGCGGCGCCAGCACCCCGGCGCAGCCCAACACCTGGCCGGCGTCCTCCGCCGTAAAGGCTTGGCCCGGCGGCAACGGCAGGCCCTGCAGGCCGTCGAGCTGCGCGGCGGTCAGGGCCGGCGGATCCAGACCCGCGAGGTCGGCCAGCCGGAAGTGTCGGAAGGTGATCATGGGCAAGCGCCGGCTCAGATCACGTCGCGGGTCTGCAGTTCCGGAGCGATCGCCAGCAGGGTGAAGGGCAGCGGCGCCTCGCCCTGGATCACCAGGCGCGGGTCGCGGTCGTAGTCGCCCGGGAAGGTCACGCGGTACTCGCCCGAGAACAGCGGCACCGCACCGTCCATGGCATCGCCGACGGTGCGGAAGACCAGCGGCTCAAGCGCGGTCTGGTCCGGTCCGACCCGGCCGGCCAGGGCGTGCAGCAGAACCAGGGTGACCCCGTGGACCCGCTTGACCTTGCCGACCGACGTGCCGGCCGCGGCCCCGACCGCCAGCTTCAGGCTTCGGAAGCTGTGCGCGTAGGGCAGCCCGACCACGACCTCGCGCGCCGGCGTGCGCAGCTCGATCCCGCCGCTGGAGACCATCCGCTCGGGGTGGACCGCGCCGTCGGCCAGGACGGCGACGGTCTCGCCCTCCAGGTGGTCCAGGCCGGTGATCGTGGTCACCGGCGCGGGGAAGCTTCCGCTCAGGCCGCTGTCGACGAAGAAGGCGCGCTTCTGGGCTTCGAGCACGGCCGCGCGCCAAGCGGCCTCCTCGGGGAAGTCGCTGCGCTCCGGCCCCTCGAACCCGCCCTCCAGCACCTCGAGGCTGCGCCGGGTGGCGCCGTCGATGGTCCGCTTGACCAGGAACCAGACCTCGTCGCGGTTTTCGGAACCGGTGGCGGCGCTGCCGGGGATCACCGCCAGGCTCTCGACCACCGCCCCGCCGTCCTGGTAGCGACCGCCGAGGAACTGCCGGGACCAACCGATCACGTCCTGCTCACGGAGGTAGGTCAAGGTCGCCAGCTGGCCGTCGCGGCGCAGACACCACAGCAGGCTGTCCGGCTCCTCCTGGTAGGCCAGCGCAGTCAGTCCGCCCTGGGTGACGTGGTTGGCCAGGACGGTGAGATCGGGCGCGCGGTAGCCGTCGCTCTCGAAGTTGAAGGAGAACTCCCGCACCTTGCGCTTGGCCCGCTGCAAGAACAGGGCGACGTTGCTGATCCGCGCCGGTGCCAGATCGGCGCTGCCGTGGGAGGCGTGCTGCTTGACGTCGATGTCGCTCGGGGTCAGCACCGGGC
>JASJAL010000164.1 GCA_030067055.1 Kiloniellales bacterium
CGGCCGATCAGCCCGGTCCCGACGATGGCGATCGTCTCTGCGGTCATGCCTCTCCCCTCCCCCAAGCTAGACCTCAGCCCTTGCGGTTCAGGCTGTCGAAGCTCTCGCCCCGCTCGACAAGGTCGACCAGCAGCTGAGCCGGCTTCCAGGCGCGCGGGTCCTCGGCTTCGTAGCCGCGGATGTCGGCCAGGATGCTGTCCAGGCCCTGCATGTCAGCGTACTTCATCGGCCCGCCGCGCCAGCGCGGGAAGCCGTAGCCGTAGAGCAGGGTGACGTCGACGTCGAGAGGCCGGAGCGCGATCCCCTCCTCCACCACCTTGGCGCCCTCGTTGATCATCGCGGCGAGATAGCGGCGGACGATCTCCTCTTCCGTGAAATCGCGCGGGACAATGTCCTTCTTCATGCGTTCTTCGGCGATGATGGCCTCGACCTCGGGGTCGGGCTTACCCTTGCGGGATCCTTCCTCGTAAAGGTAGTAGCCGCGCCCGGTCTTCTGGCCGAACCAGCTGCGCTCGCAGATCCGGTCGGCGATCTCGACGTAGCGCTCCTCGGGATCGCGGGTCGACGCCAGGCGCTTGCGGTTGGCCCAGCCGATGTCGAGCCCGGCGAGGTCGGCGACCGCGTAGGGGCCCATGGGAAAGCCGAAGTTCAGGAGCGCGGCGTCGATGGCGTAGGGCGAGGCGCCGTCCTCGATCATGTAGTCGGCCTGGCGGCGGTAGACCGAGAGGATGCGGTTGCCGATGAAGCCGTCGCAGACCCCGGCGCGCACGGCGACCTTGCCCAGGCGCTTGGCCAGGGCGAAGCCGCTGGCGACGACCTCCGGCGCGGTCTTCCCGGCAACCACCACTTCCAGCAGCTTCATCACGTGGGCCGGGGAGAAGAAGTGCAAGCCGATCACGTCGCTGGGCCGCCCGGTGACCGCCGCGATCTCGTCGATGCTCAGATAAGAGGTGTTGCTGGCCAGGATCGCGCCCGGCTTGAGCGCCGCGTCCAGCTGCTGGAAGACCAGCTTCTTGACCGCCATGTCTTCGAAGACCGCCTCGATGACGAGGTCGGCCTCGGCCAAGGCGCCGTAGTCGAGGGCCGTCGCGAACCTGGATTCCAGGAGGGAGTCGCGGGCCTCGGCGGTCATCTTGCCGCGCTTGACCCCGCCGTCGAGGATGCCTTCGACCTTGGCGCGGCCGCGGGCCAGGTTCTCCTCGTCGCGCTCGACCAGGGTCACCGGCAGGCCGGCGGTCAGCAGCGAGACCGCGATGCCGGCGCCCATGGTACCGCCGCCGATCACGCCGACCGCCGCGATCTCGCGCGGCGCCGCCGTGGACTCGGGGATCTTGCGGACCTCGCGCTCGGCGAAGAAGGCATGGATCAGGCCGGCGCGCTGGGGCGAGTCCATGCACGCCATGAAGAGTTCACGCTCGCGCTTCAGGCCCTCGGCGAAGGGTAGGCTCACGGCGGCCTCGACCGCCTCGACGCACTTGAAAGGCGAAAACAGGCCGCGCGCCTTCTTCTCCAGGGCCTTGCGGGCGTCCTCGAAAATCGCCGGGTCGCCACGGTCAGCGGCGATCTTGTCCTCGACCTCGCCGCTGCGCCGGACCGGGCGTCCTTCGGCCAGAACCTTCTCTGCGAAGTCGACGCCCGCGGCCACCGCGTCGTCTTGCGCGGATATCTCGTCGATCAGGCCGAGGGCCAGGGCCTCCTCGGCCGCGACGTGGCGGCCGGAGGTGATGAGGTCGAGGGCCTTCTCGGCGCCGATCAGCCGCGGCGTGCGCTGGGTGCCGCCGGCGCCGGGGATCAGGCCGAGCAAGACCTCGGGCAGCCCGACTTTGGCGCCGGACAGCGCGACCCGGTAATGGCAGCCGAGCGCGACCTCGAGCCCGCCACCCAGGGCGGTGCCGTGCAGAGCAACGATCACCGGCTTCTCACCGGCCTCGATCCGGTTGACCACCTCGGGCAGAAGCGGCGGCTGCGGCGGCTTGCCGAACTCGCGGATGTCGGCGCCGGCGATGAAGGTGCGGCCGGCCCCGGCAATGACCAGGGCCGCGACCCCCTGGTCCGCCTGGGCGGCGGCCACCGCCTCGTCCAACCCTTGGCGGACCGCCTGGCTGAGCGCGTTGACCGGCGGATTGTCGACGATGATGACCGCGATGCTGCCGCGGCGCTCCGTGGTGACGGGCCCTGCCATCTGCCTCCTCCCAAACGACCGCGGGGAGTGTAGCGGGCCGCGCCGGGGACTTCACGCCTTTGAAGACCGGCAGACAACATCGTGCCGGCTGCCAGGACGCGTGATGCGGTTCAGGGTCCCCCGCCCCTAGTCAACCCAGCCCAGCACGTCGCGGATGACCGACCAGCGCGGCGGCTGCACACCCTGGATCTTGCCTTGGATCCAATAGTCGTATAGCTCGTCGATGCCACCGCTCTGCTTCTCGATCAGGAGCCAGGCGTTCATGGCTCGCAGCAGGAGCGGGCGGTCTCGCGCGACAAGGTACACGACAGGGGCCTGCATGACCGGCCGCGGGACAACGGCCGTGAAGTTCGGAAAGAGGATGGTCCAGGCCGACCCTTCCTCCGCCGTGTCCAAGAAGGCATCCGCCCCTTCGCCACCGCTCTCGAAGTACTGAGCCTGATCCTCAAATGACGAGAGCCGGACGATGTTCGCCTCGGGCAATCGGATCCAGATGCTTCTCGGCAGGGTCTGAAACGCGCTGGACGCGATCGTGATCTCCCCTTGGTTCCTGACCGCCTGCCAGGTCGCGAAATCTCTACGCCGATGATCGGGTACCAAGAAGGAAAGGGTCATCGTATTAAAAGGATCCGTCTCCGCCGCCGACTCAATTCTCGTCAAGCCCATCGCCACGGAATTGAAAACGACGTCGCAGTAGCCGGACGCAAGCTTCTGCGGACCGCTCTTCAGTCCTGCGAGGGGCCGGAACTCGAGGCTGAGAGTCAAGCGTTCGGCGAGCCGGTGCGCCATCTCAATGTCAAAGCCGACCAGCTCGCCGACGGCATTGAAGAAGGACAGCGGGTAGTTGCCGGGCAGATAGCAGACCCGAAGGACGCCGCTGTCGACGATCTGGGAATAGGATCGCGGTCCGGCCGTTTCGGCCTCCACCGGCGGCTCTCTGTGGACGACCGCCGGCTGGGGACGCTGCAGAAGCTGCAGGCCTCTGAGGGCCTGGTCCTTGGTGTAGGGCACGACGAGGACGTAGGTGTAGAAGGCGCGCACGCCGACCAGCACCGCCACGATCAACAGGACGCCGACGATAACCACGCGCAGCAGCGGCCAAAGGCGCGGACGCCAGATCCCACGGAGGAAGAAGGTCCCGATCATGGCGATGGTCGCGTAATGCATCGCCGACACGAAGGTCCCGAAGCGGCTGATGATCACGTCGACCGACAGGAACACCTGGAAGAGATCGCGGGACAGCTCGGCCAGCTCGAGGACGAAGGGGATCGCCAGGGCGGTGCCGCCGAACAGGCTGGCGACACCCGCGAAGATCACGGAGGGATAGTGTGCCGGCGAAACCGCCGAACCGATGTACCAGCCCGCGAAGAGGACGAAGGCCAGCGACATGACGTTGCCGATGGTCGGAAAGCTGAAGAAGGTCGGGAGGAGCACGTCGACCGATGACTCGGCCTCTTCCTCGTCCTCGGGCCAGGCGGCGTGCCTGTCGGCCTCGGCGACAAGGTTCTTGCAGATTTCCGCCAGCATCGGCAGCACCACGAGGGAGCTGCCGGTCGCGAAGGCGGTGATCAACGGCGTGCGAAGCTGGCGCAGAATGTAGCCATGGCGAAGCGGCGTCACGCAGGCGACCAGGCCGGGCAGGAGCCATAGCCCGAGCGTCAGCAAGATCAAGACCATGATGACGACGTAGACCTGCAGCCGGGCCAGATCACCGAAGCTCAAAGTGCCGGCGGTGCTCGCGATCAGCGCGAAGACGCCCAGCGGTGCGAGCTTGGCCACGAAGCTGGTGACCTTTGAAAGGGTCTCGGCGAGCGCCGAGAGCGGCTCGATCAGTACTTCCTTCCCTCTCACGCCGATCAGCGCGAGTCCGATCATGATACTGAACACGACGACCGCCGGAACGAGCGCGTTGGCCAGGGAGAAGAAGGGGTTCGAGGGGATATAGAGCTCCAGGAAATCGGGAGGGGGCCTGACCTCGATCGAGCTTTTCTGGAAGAAGGAACGCGACGGCCAATTCGGAAAAGCAAACGGCAGGAGAAGCACCAGCGCCAAGCCGGTCGCCCAGAGCGTCAGCAGGACGCTGCCGCCCGCGGCCGCGAGTTTCTTGACCTCGTCATAGCTGAGGCGCCCCAAACCGGTGATCAGCGCCACGACGATGTAGGGGATCACCGTGATCTGAAGCAACCTGATGAAGGCCTGCCCGACGACCCTCAGCGGCGCGACGAGTTCGCCGAAGAAAAGACCGACCGCCACGCCGAGGACCAGACCCAGCAGGACCTGCGTGGCGAGAGGTATCCGGGGCTTCTTGGGTGTCACCGTGGTCAACGCGCCTTGCCTTCCCTCGAATACTTCGCGGCTCTGACAATTCGAAAAGTTCGAATGGCCTGCTCAAAAGGCGCAGCCAGAAACCGCGGCCGAGGAAGGCCTCGCAAAACCACACTATGAATCGTCAATTTCGGTAAGACGTCACCAACCGGAAGCCCACCTCAAAGACCCGCCACGGAGAGTTGAGTCTGGCGCGGAAGGTATCTGTCGGCAAGAAACTTGATTTTGGCTCCGATCCGCCGTTCACCAGAACCGATTGGAGGCCAAAGCTCCCCTCTTGGTCGGGTGCACAGCGCCCTGAGAGACCAAGACCTGCCTCAGGAGACGGGTGGCTTTCATCCTGCCATCTTGAAGCGTCATCGCGCGTGTGGACAATGGATAAGCTCTTGAATTGGAAATGACGACATGCTGTTGCGCGACGAAGCCGCGACGATTCTCGGCTATGTGACTCTGATTGGGGCGACCTTTCTGGGCGGGGCGCTGGCACCAGCGGCCGTCGGCTGGCTTGCGGCGACAGCGCTGTTTCTCGGCCTGTTCCTCCTGATGCTCTGGCTTGCGTTCACAGTGGTCCGGCATGCCGAGTGCCTCGCCACGCTGCTCGGCGAGCCCTACGGCACGCTGATCCTGACCATTTCGGTCATCGGCATCGAGGTTGCGCTGATCATCTCGGTGATGATCGCCGGCTCGGACAAGGCGACCTTGGCGCGGGACACGATGTTCTCGGTCGTCATGATCGTGCTGAACGGCCTGGTCGGACTCAGCCTCCTGACCGGCGGGTTGAAGCATCGCTTCCAGGACTACAACCTACAAGGCGCGAAGGCTTATCTGGCCGTGCTCATCCCGCTCGCATCGCTCGCCCTCATCCTGCCCCGCTTCTCACCGTCGGCGCCGGGCGGCGAGCTGTCGCAGCTTCAGGCCACGTTCCTGATCGGCATGTCCATTGTTCTCTACGGCATATTCCTCGCCATCCAGACGATCACCCATAGCGACATCTTCCAGCACCTTGCCTCGGACTCCGGGGAGACCGGGTCGGCGGGGCATGGGCACCACGATCTGGTCGTGAAGACGGTACCATTTCACGGGTTTGCCCTGGTCGCGGCAATGCTGCCGATCGTTCTGCTGTCCAAGAACCTCGCCGTCTATGTCACCTTCGGGATCGTGTCTCTTGGTGCGCCTCTCGCATTCGGCGGTTTTCTGATAGCCGCCCTGGTTTTGGCCCCCGAGGCGCTGAGTGCGGTCCAGGCGGCACGCCGCAATCAGTTGCAGCGGGCGGTCAACATCTGCCTCGGCTCCGCCTTGGCGACCATCGGCATGACGGTCCCCGCCGTGCTCACGATCGCCTGGGTGTTGGACCAGCGGGTCGAGCTTGGTCTGGACAACACGGACATCGTGATGCTGTCGGTGACCCTCGTCGTCAGCCTCGTGACCTTTGTCAGCGGCCGAACGAACTTTCTCCTCGGCGTGGTGCACTTAGCCCTTTTCGCGGCCTACCTGGTGCTCATTTTCGACGCGCCGGTCTGAAGACCAGGATTACCTCGGGACAGTGTGCCGAACTTCGCCAAGAGCGCGCCGGGGCTTCGGGCGCGGCCGCCCAGCCATGTCCAACCCGCAAAGCGACCACCGGCAGTGAAAGAGGCGCCGCCGGCCATTTCGAACTAGCTGCCTGCCTCGCCGAAAAGGAGAGACTCGGTAAGGCCCCAGGGATCGACAGCGAAGAGGACCGGATGCAGGACGAGCGCAACGGCCCAGAGCGCGAGGCCCAGGCCGCCGCCCAGGAGCGCGGTCGGATCGAGGCTGCCGGCGCCCGCTGTCAGACGGCCCCACTCCAGCACGCCGAAGCGACGCTTCTTGCGCCGGTCGACCGCCCGGGTCCCGACCAGCGCGAAGAGCGCCGAGCCGGCGAAGAGCAGGAGGCTCGGCCAGTCGCCGTTGGCCGGAACGTGGGCGAAGCCCCAGAGCCCGAGCCCCCAGATCAGGGGATGACGGATCCAGCCGACGATTCCCGGCCGCTCGGGATCGAAACCCTTGGAGCGGAAGGCGACGGAGAGCGGGTTGCGCACCACGGCGCCGATGCCGATCAGCGCGAAGGCGGCGGCGCTGACGACGAGGGCGAAGGGATAGGCCCAGCCCGGCGTCGGCCAGAGCCAGACGCGCGGGCTCTCGAGCAGCGCGACGATCACCCAGGCGAGCAGCGCGACCGAGAGGATCGAATAGGCCGTCAGGTAGCCGCGCCGCCCGAGGCGCTCGATCAAGACCGGCCTGATCCGCGTCCGGGCGATCGCGACGTGGCTCAGGAGAAAGACGGCCATGGCGATCGCGACTTCCAAGGCGCCGGCACTCCGTCGAAGCGAACGGGAGAAATGAATAGCCGCGCGGGACGGGAAGGCGCAAGACGAGCCACAAAGCGGTCGCCACGGCTTCGACCTGCACAGGCGCGGAAGCTAAGCTAGACTGTCGTTTTCGGCCGGCAGCGGGAGGGAATCATGGCCTTGAGCGACTACAAGACGGCATTGGTGACGGGCGCGTCGAGCGGCATCGGGCGGGCGACCGCCCAAGCCCTGGCGGAACGGGGCCTCACGGTCCACGCCATCGCGCGGCGGGCGGATCGGCTGGCCGAGCTCGCCGAGTCGGTGGGCGGCGCGGGCGCCATCGTCCCGGTGGAACTCGACCTACGCGATTCGGAGGCACTCTACGACCGGCTGGCCGGCCTGGAGGTCGACGTCCTGGTCAACAACGCCGGGACCGGCCGCGGCTTCGGCGGCGTCTGCACGGCCACGGCCGAGGACATCGAGACGACCCTGGGGACCAACGTGGTGGCGGTCTATCACCTGCTGCGCGCGCTCCTGCCCGGGATGGTCGAGCGCAAGCGCGGGCACGTGGTCAACATCGGCTCGACCGCCGGGCTCTATCCGATCACCTCGGCGATCTACGGCGGCAGCAAGGGCGCGGTCCACATGCTGGGCCCGAACCTGCGCCTGGAGCTGCGCGGCAGCGGGGTGCGGGTGACCGAGGTCTGCCCGGGCCGGGTCGAGACCGAGATCTTCGACGCCTCCTTCGACGACCCCGCGGTCGCGGCCAAGGTCAAGGACAGCGGCATCGAAGACCTGCAGCCGGCGGACATCGCCGACGCCATCCTCTATGCCCTCGACACCCCCTGGCGGGTCAACATCTCGACCCTGGAGATCGTGCCCAACGAGCAGAGCTACGGCGGGCTGCACATGGCGCCGGTGGAACGGGGCTGAGGCACGGGTTGGCGGGGGCTGCTTCACGACGGAGGACAGGAGCGGAATGGCTCTTGGCCGCTCGCGCAGAATCGGCTCCGCCGGCCTGCGGGCCTAAGCTAAGACGCCGCCGGGAGGTCGCGCGCCTTCATCGAGTCCTTCCACCACCGGATCAGCCCGGCCTTATGATCGGCGATCGCGTTCACCGACTCCGCCATGAGTTCAACTTCGTCACGGCTGCCGGACCTCGTTGCGATCCGCTCTGTGGGATCTTCATCGGCCAGGCGGCCGAGCAAGCCCATCATGCGCCGCAATGGCCGTGTGATCCGGCGTGTGATCGCCACGGCGAAGAAGACGCCCAGCGCCGTCGCGGCGAGCACAATCCAGAGCATGTATCTCTCACTGGCCTGAGATGAAGCCTCGATCTTTGCCGTCATCTCGGCCTCCAGTCGATTGGCGGCCTCGACTTTGCTGTTCACGATTGGCGTTATCTGACCAACCGCCTCGTGCATCTCGTTCGATAGCCGGTCGATCCGATTGTTCTGCTCAACGAGCGCGAGGAAGTCCCGGCGGTATTGGGCCAACAAGGCCGTCAGCCTGGCTTTGTCCTCTTGCGAGATGTCAGAACCTTC
This sequence comes from Kiloniellales bacterium, assembly GCA_030067055.1. The sequence goes on from JASJAL010000164.1 coordinate 8,361, forward strand.
GACCTGTTCGGTGATGCGCTGCCATTCACGCATTGCCATCTCGACGTACTGCTTGTCGTCTCTGAGTAGGTAGTCCTTTTCGCGCCGTCGAAGTTGCAGGATATTGCGCTCCATATCAGGGATGTAATGCGCCCGCAGGATTGCTTCGATCCGGTGCGCGGCTTGCCGAAACGGTCCCTTGCCCCCCTGAATGTCCTCCTGCGCCAGCACCCTTTGGCTGTAATCTTCGAAACTCCGCTCATAGGCACTGAGCTCTTCGAGGAGCGAGGCCTTGGTGTCCGGCGCCAGTCCCGAGTCCTCGACGTTCTGTCGGAGCCCTCCGAGGAGAGTGAAGACCTGGTTGCGATAAGCCTCTTCGCGTCTCAAGCCGAGATCCTTTTCTCTCCGGCGAACCTGCAGTAGCTGCAGGTAGGGGCTGCTGACCTTAAATTCCCCGGCCAGGTCTTCCAGCTCGTGGACCGCATCGCGGAAAGCCCCCTGGAGGCCGGAATTGTGATCCAGACCCTTCTTGCGCCAAGCCTCCGCAATCGCCTCGAAGCGCCGAAGGTAGGTCTCGATTAGCGGTGAAAACTCGCCGGCGACCTGGGCGGCTTCTTCGTCGATTTGGGCCAATTCCGCCGTCAGCGCAAGGACCTCGCCGACGCGGTCCGATACCTCCGCAGCGAAGGCTTCCTCTCGATGCAGAAGGAAGTTCTTCTCCGCGCGACGGGTTTCCAGAATGCCAGCCTGAATCTCCAGCAAGAGGTCTTTTCTTGCATCATGAATTTCTATCAGCCCGCGATAGTCTGCGAGCGAGCGATCCAGCGTGCTGTGGTATTGCCAGATCACCGCAAGAAAGAGCACGCCCACCAAACCGAAGCTGAGTCCGATCTTCTCGCCTATGCGCAACTTGCTGAGTAGATATGCCATCTTCTCACCTTTGGATGGACCGATGCGGCGCCAGGCACCATCCGGGAAAG
>JASJAL010000017.1 GCA_030067055.1 Kiloniellales bacterium
GGCGGCCTGCGCCAGCGCGCGATGATCGCCATGGCGCTGATCTGCCGGCCCGCCCTGCTGATCGCCGACGAGCCGACCACCGCGCTCGACGTCACGATCCAGGCGCAGATCCTGAAGCTGCTGCACGACCTGCAGTCCGAGCTGCAGATGGCGGTGCTGATGATCACCCACGACCTCGGCGTGGTCGCTAACGTCGCCGAGGAGGTCGTGGTCATGTACCACGGCGAGGTCATGGAGCACGGCAGCTTGGACGACATCTTCCGTAAGGCCGAGCACCCCTACCTCAAGGCGCTGCTGCGCGCGGTGCCTCGTTTCCACATGGAGGTCGGCGAACGCCTGGTGCCGATCCGCGAGATCGAGCACCCCGAGGACGGCGCGCTCATGAAGCTGCGGCGCAGCAGCACGAGCGAGGTCGTCGAAGGCGCGCCGCTGCTAACCGTCGACTCGATCACCAAGCGCTTCCAAACCCGCAAGACCAACGGCTGGATCTCGGCGGAGCGGAGCGAGATCCTGGCGGTCGACGACGTGTCCTTCCAGCTGCGCCGCGGCGAGTGCCTGGGCCTGGTCGGCGAAAGCGGCTGCGGCAAGTCGACGCTGTCCAAGATCATCATGCGCGCCCTGGGCACGGATTCGGGCAGCGTCACCTGGCACGACGCGGGCCGCGACATCGATATGCTCGCCCTGGATGGCGCGCCCCTGACCGAGTTCCGCCGCCGGATTCAGTACGTCTTCCAGGATCCCTTCAGCTCGCTCAACCCGCGCATGACCGTGGCCGAGATCATCGCCGAGCCGCTGGTCATCCACGGCATCGGAGATGCCGCCTCGCGCTCTGAGTTCGTGGCGGAGCTCATGCACGTGGTCGGCCTCGACCGCCGGCATCTCCGGCGCTACCCGCACAGCTTTTCCGGCGGCCAGCGCCAGCGCATCTGCATCGCGCGGGCCTTGGCGCTGAAGCCCGAGGTGCTGATCTGCGACGAGCCGGTCTCGGCCCTCGACGTCTCGATCCAGGCCCAGATCCTCAATCTCCTGAAGGACCTCAGGGATGCCCTCGGGCTGACCTACCTCTTCATCAGCCACAACCTGGCCGTGGTCGACTACATCGCCGACCGAATCGCGGTGATGTGCCGCGGGCGCCTGGTCGAGATCGCGCCGCGCGAAACCCTGTTCCGGCGGCCGGTGCATCCCTATACCCGGGCGCTGCTATCGGCGGTTCCCGAGCCGGACCCGGACCAGCAGCTGGACCTCAGCGCCTTGATGGAGGGCCGCGCCTCGCAGCCCTCGAACTGGCCGGCACCCTATACCATCGACGGATCTACGCATCCGCACTTGATCGACCTGGGCGACGGACACTTCGTGCGTGCCGATCCGGAGCTCGGAACCGTGGAGTTGACCGCACCATGACCAGACCGATTTCCCGCAGGCCCGTACGGCTCGCGACGGCAGCCCTCACCCTCGCCGCGCTGACCCTCGCCGCGCCTTGGTCGGCCAAGGCCTCCGAGGAACCGCCGCTGATCGCCGAGCTGGTCGCGTCCGGTGAGCTGCCGCCCATGGCCGAGCGCCTGCCCGAGAGGCCCTTCGTCGATCCTCTCGACAAGCCGTGGATGAGACCGGGTCGCCACGGCGGCACCCTGCGGCTTCTTATGGGCGGCTCTCGCGACGTCCGGCAGATGGTGGTCTACGGCTACGCGCGCCTGGTCGGCTACCGGCCCGACCTGACCCTGGCCCCGGACATCCTCGAGAAGATGGAGGTCGAGGACAATCGGGTCTTCACCATGTACCTGCGCCCCGGCCATCGCTGGTCGGACGGCGCGCCCTTCACCTCCGACGACTTTCGCTACTGGTGGGAAGAAGTCGCGAACAACGACAAGCTGTTTCCCGCCGGTCCGCCGGTGGTCCTGCGGGCCGACGGCGAGCTGCCCAAGGTCGAGTATCCCAGCAAGACCGTGGTGCGCTACACCTGGCCGAAGCCCAACCCGACCTTCCTCGACGAGCTGGCCAAGGCGCGGCCGCTCTACATCTACGCGCCGTCGCACTACCTGAAGCAGTTCCATGCCGATCACGCCGATGCCGCGGAGCTGGAGGCGAAGGTCAAGGAGGCCGGGGTGCGCAACTGGGCAGCGCTGCACATCCGCCAGGGCCATCTCTACAAGAACCGGAACCCGGACCTGCCCAGCCTGCAGCCTTGGATCAACTCCACGCGCCCGCCCTCGGAGCGTTTCGTCTTCAAGCGCAATCCCTTCTTCCATCGGGTCGACAAGAACGGGCTGCAGCTGCCCTACATCGACAAGGTGGTGGTCACCATCGCCAGCAGCGGCCTGATTCCCGCCAAGACCGGGGCCGGGGACAGCGACCTGCAGGCCCGCTACCTGCGCTTCGACAACTACACCTTCCTGAAGGACGCGGAGAAGAAGCAGGACTTCGAGGTCCGGCTCTGGAACACCGGAATCGGCTCGCGGGTCACCTTGTTTCCCAACCTCAACGTCGAGGATCCGATCCTTCGCGAGCTCTTCCGGGACGTGCGTTTCCGGCGCGCCCTGTCGCTCGCGATCGATCGGGACGAGATCAACCAGGCGGTCTACTTCGGCCTCGGCCGTCCGGGCAACAATACCTTGCTGAGCACGAGCCCCTTGTTCGATGAGAGCTACCTGAAGCGCTGGGCCAACTACGATCCAGAGAAGGCCTCGGCCCTGCTGGACGAGCTTGGTCTGACCGAGCGAAACGATCGGGGCATCCGCCTGCTGCCCGACAAGCGGCCGCTGGAGCTGATCGTCGAATCGGCGGGCGAAAGCACCGAGGAAACCGACGTCCTGGAGCTGATTCGGGATTCCTGGCAGCGGGTCGGCGTCAAGCTCTTCACCAAGCCGTCGCAGCGGGAAGTCTTCTACAACCGGGTGTTCGCCGGCGAGGCACAGTTCGCTGTCTCCAAAGGCCTGGACAACGGCGTCGCGACCCCGGACATGAGCCCCAGCGAGTTCGTGCCGATCACCCAGGATCATCTGCAATGGCCGAAATGGGGCCAGTACTACGAGACCCGCGGCCGCTCGGGCGAAGCGCCCAACCTGCGTCCCGGGATCGAACTGCTGGAGCTCTACAAGGACTGGTACGCCGCACCCAATACGGAAGCGCGAACAAAGGTCTGGAAACAGATCCTGGAAATCCACGCGGAGCAGGTCTTCACCATCGGCACCGTCAGCGCCATCCCGCAACCGGTCGTGGTCAACCGGCGCCTGCACAATCTGCCAAAGGAGGGCACCTACAGCTGGTACCCCGGCTCCTTCTTCGGCTCATACCACCTCGACCACGTCTGGCTTGAACCGAAAGACGGCAGCGCGCAGTAGCCGGAGGGCCCGAAGACCATGCTGTCCTATACGGCGCGCCGCATCCTGGTGATGATCCCGACGCTGATCGCGATCAGCATGATCATCTTCGTCATCATCCAGCTGCCGCCCGGCGACTACCTCGAGACCTACATCAACGAGCTCAAGTCGCAGGGCGAGCAGGTCGACCCGGCGCGCATCGAGTACCTGAAGGAGATCTACGGCCTCGACAAGCCGATGTACGAGCAATACCTGCTCTGGGTCTTCGGGCTGCTGCAGGGCGATCTGGGCTATTCCTTCGAGTTCGAGCTGCCGGTCAGCGAGGTGGTCGGCGACCGTCTCTGGCTCTCGATGGTCCTGTCGACCTCGACCATCATCTTCACCTGGATCGTGGCCTTTCCCATCGGCATCTACTCGGCGGTCCGGCAGTACAGCTCCGGCGACTACGTCCTGACCTTCCTGGGCTTCCTCGGCCTGGCGACGCCGAACTTCCTGCTCGCCCTGGTCCTGATGTACCTGGCCAACGTCTATTTCGGGATCTCCATCGGCGGCCTGATGGACGAGAGCTACATCGATCAGCCCTGGTCGCTGGCCAAGGTCGGGTCGGTGCTGGAGCACCTGATGGTTCCGGTCATCGTCATCGGCACGTCGGGGACCGCCTCGCTGATCCGTACCCTGCGCGCCAACCTTCTGGACGAGCTTCAGAAGCAGTACGTCGTCACCGGGCGGGCCAAGGGCCTGTCGCCGCGCAAGCTGCTGCTCAAGTACCCCCTGCGCATCGCCCTCAACCCCTTCGTCGCCGACATCGGCAACATCCTGCCGCGCATCATCTCCGGCGCGGTGCTGGTCTCGGTGGTGATGAACCTGCCGACGACGGGGCCGATGCTGCTGGGCGCCCTGAAGAGCCAGGACATGTACTTGGCGGGGTCATTCCTGATGTTCCTCTCGCTCCTGGTCGTGATCGGCACCTTCCTCTCCGATCTCGGCTTGGCGGCGCTCGATCCGCGGATCCGGCTGGAAGGACGGGCTGAAAAGTGACCGATACGTCCCTTCCCGAAGGCGGCACCGCCAAGGGCGCAGAGGCGCCGCTGCCGCACTACGTCAACCCAGCGCCCTTCGATCCCTCCACCAAGGAGGCGATGACGCCGGAGCAGGAGCGCTACTTCATGGCGCCGCAATGGCGCCTGGTCTGGTGGAAGTTCAAGCGCCACCGGGTGGCTCTGTTCTCGGCCGTCTTGATCCTGCTGCTCTACGCCTCGATCCTGATCTGCGAATTCCTGGCCCCCTACAACCTCCACGCCCGCCACACCGATTTCATCTATGCGCCGCCCCAGGCGGTCCATTTGTTCCACGAGGGCAGCTTCGTCGGGCCCTTCGTCTACGGTTTCGACTACCGCCTGAACATGGAGAACCTGAGCCGGGAGTTCACGCCGAACCCGGAGAAGATCCAGAAGCTGCGGTTCTTCTGCCACGGCGAGACCTACCGCTTCTGGGGCTTGATCGAGGGCAGCTTCCGCTTCGTCTGCCCGGCCGAGGACGGCACCCTGTTCCTGCTCGGCACCGACCGTCTGGGCCGCGACATGCTGAGCCGGATCATCTATGGCGCCCGGATCTCCCTGACCATCGGGCTGGTCGGCATCTCCCTCAGCTTCCTCCTGGGAATCATCATTGGCGGCCTGGCCGGCTACTACGGCGGCTGGGTCGACAACGTGACCCAGCGCGGCATCGAGATCGTCCGCAGCTTCCCGGAGATCCCCCTCTGGATGTCGCTCTCGGCGATCCTGCCGGTGACCTGGAGCCCGATCGGAGTCTACTTCGGCCTGACCATCATCCTGGCCCTGCTCGATTGGCCCGGACTCGCCCGCGCGGTGCGCTCGAAGCTGCTGTCGCTGCGCGAGGAAGACTTCTGCACGGCCGCCCAGCTTATGGGCGCCTCGCCGGCGCGGATCATCGGCCGGCACCTCCTGCCCAGCTTCACCAGCCATCTGATCGCCTCGGTCACCCTCTCGATCCCGGCCATGATCCTGGGCGAGACGGCGCTCTCGTTCCTGGGCCTCGGCCTGCGCCCGCCGGTGACCAGCTGGGGCGTCCTGCTGTCCGAAGCGCAGAACATCAACGTGGTCGTGCTCTATCCTTGGCTGATGATCCCGGTGATCCCGGTGATCGTCGTGGTGCTGGCCTTCAACTTCATCGGCGACGGCCTGCGCGACGCTGCGGACCCCTACAAGTAGCGCTCGCCGCTCAATCCAGCTCGTCCTTCAGCAGCTCCAAACGGAGCCATTCGTCTTCGGCCGCCTGGAGCTTGGCCTGGGTGCTGTCGAGGGCGCGGGCCGTGCGTTCCACCTGGGCCCGGTCCTTTTCGTAGGCCGCAGGGTCGGCCATGGCAGCCTCGAGGCGCGCGGCCTCGGCCGAGAGCCGTTCGATCTCCGCCGGCAGGGTCTTGAGCGCATGCTGCTCGCGCGCGGAGAGACGGCGCTTGCGCGGCGGGGCGGCCTGAGGCGACCCGGCGGCCCGAGGTCGCTTCGGCTTGGCCGGCTTGGCGGTTGCCGGTGCGGTCACGCCGGCACCGCGCTGCGTCAGCATGTCGCTGTAGCCGCCGGCGTACTCGATCCAGCGGCCGGCGCCCTCGGCCATCACCACCGAGGTCGCGACCCGGTCGATGAAGTCGCGGTCGTGGCTGACCAGCAGCAGGGTCCCGGAATAGTCGGCGAGCGTCTCCTGCAATAGGTCCAGGGTCTCCAGGTCGAGGTCGTTGGTCGGCTCGTCGAGGACCAGGACGTTCGAAGGCCGGGCCAGGGCGCGGGCCAGAAGCAGACGGCCGCGCTCGCCGCCGGACAGCCGCGCGACCGGCTGGCGGGCCTGGTCGGGCAGAAAGAGGAAGTCCTTCATGTAGGAGACGACGTGGCGCGGCTGCCCGCCGACGAAGACGGTGTCGCCGCGGCCCTCGGTCAGGACCTCGGCCAGGGTCGCGGTCGCATCGAGCGTCTCGCGCTTCTGGTCCAGGGAAACCACCTGCAGGCTGGCGCCGCGGGTCACCTTTCCGGCATCCGGCGCCAGCTCGCCCAGAAGCAGCTTGATCAGGGTCGTTTTGCCGGCGCCGTTCGGCCCGATCAGGGCGATCCGCTCGCCGCGCATCACCTTGAGAGAGAGATCGGCGACGATCGGCCGCCCATCGTAGGTCTTGGCCAAGTCCTCCGCCTCGAAGACCAGACGGCTGGAGGTCTCGGCCCGGGCGGCGGCCAGCTTGACCTTGCCCGGCGCCGCCTTGGCCTCGCGCCGGGCCTGCTTCAGGGCGTGGAGCTCGGCAAGACGACGGACGTTGCGTTTACGCCGGGCCGTGACGCCGTAGCGGCGCCAGTGCTCTTCGCGGACGATCTTGCGGTCGCGCTTGTGCCGCTCGGCCTCTTCCTGTTCCAGGATCTCGTCGCGCCAGGCCTCGAAGTCGCCGAAACCGCGCTCCATCCGCCGGCAGGCGCCCCGGTCGAGCCAGACGGTGGCGCGGGTCAGGTTCTCGAGAAAGCGCCGGTCGTGGGAGACCAGGACCAGCGCCGATCTCAGGCCCTTGAGCTCCGCCTCCAGCCATTCGATGGCCGGCAGATCGAGGTGGTTGGTCGGCTCGTCCAGGAGCAGCACGTCGGGCGCCGGCGCCAGGGTGCGGGCAAGCGCGGCGCGGCGCGCCTCGCCGCCCGAGAGGTTGGCCGGATCCTCGTCGCCCGACAGGCCGAGCGCCTTGAGAAGGGCGCGCGCTCGGTGCGGGTCGTCGTCCGGTCCCAGCCCGGACTCGGCATAGGCGAGGGCGGTCGCGAAGCCCGAGAGATCCGGCTCCTGCGGCAGGTAGCGCAGGGTGACGCCCGGCTGCAGGAAGCGCTCCCCAGCGTCCGGCTCGACCTCGCCGGCGGCGATCTTGAGCAAGGTCGACTTGCCCGAGCCGTTCAGCCCGACCAGACCGATGCGGTCGCCCGAGGCCACCGCGAGTTCGGCGTCCTCGAAAAGCTGGGTGGCGCCGATCCGCAGACGCAGCCCTTTGAGGTGGATCAGCGGCGGCGCCATCGGAAGGCTAGGAGGAGTTAGCCCGGAGCGCCCAGATCATGGCGATGAAGACGCCCTTGCAGCGCGGCAGCAAGAGCAGGCAGAGGGCGGCGGAGGCGAGGGACACGGCGACGATCAGCAGCCAGAGCGGCATGCGATCCACCAGCGCGATCGGCAGGACCACCGGCGCCAGCAGATGGCCGACGATCAGGATGGTCAGCCAGGCCGGGCCGTCGTCGGCCCGCACCTCCGACCAGGCCTCGCCGCAGACCGGACAAGCCTCGACCTGCTTGAGATAGGACTTGAAAAGATCGGCGCCGCCGCACCTCGGGCAGTGCCCCCGGAGGGCCCGCCGGACCGAGGCCCAGAGCCTGCGCGGCTCGTCTTGCTTCGCCATGTCGCCTCGTCCTGATCCTGGATCGCAATGCCCCCCGCTCGGTCCGCGGAGGGCGCCGCTAGCTCATAGCCGGGCGGCCCGGCTTCTTCAAGCCGAGTCCGTCCGAGACAAGTTCCGTCCCATCGAGAAGGGCTCGACAGGCTCGAGCGCGATGGCTTCAGCGCGCCAGCACCACCAGCTCGACCGGATGCCCGACGCCTTCGACTGTCGCCGAGCCGCGCTCCGGCGCGGCACCCTTCGGGCTGAAGCCCTGGGCGAGGGCCGCCTTGTAGGCCCCGGCGTCGCAGACGCCGCGGACGCCCAGGGTCTTGTTGTGCTTCTCCAGCTTGGCCGAGAGGTTCACCGCGTCGCCGATCACGGTGTATTCCAGACGGGTCTCGTCGCCCACCGCGCCGAAGAGGATACGCCCGGTCGCGACCGCGGCGTTGACCTCCGGACAGGGCTCGCCCCTGGTCTGGCAGTCGCGGCGCCAGGCGGCCGCGACCTCCAGCGCCTCGGTGCAGGCCCTCAGCGCGTCGGCCGCGTAAGTCTCCGAGGGCGCGCTGGCCCCGAAGGTTGCCATGATGCCGTCGCCCAGGAACTTGTCGATGCTGCCGCCGTGCTTCTGGATCACCGGTACCATCAGGGACTGGTACTGCGCCAGCAGGCCCATGACGCGGTCCGGCGGCAGGGTCTCGGCGAGCTTGGTAAAGCCGCGCAGGTCGAGGTTGAGGATCGCCGCCTCGCGGAGCTCACCGCTGCCCGCGGTAATCGCTTGATCGGAACCCTTGATTCGCGCGGCAACCTCGGGGGCGAAGAAGCGGGAGAGGTCCTGGGCGGCCGTCTGCTCCGCGACCGCGCGCACCAGCAGGCCATAGGCGCGTTGCAGCGCCACCGCCAGGATCGCGGTGACCACCAGGATCGAGACGATCTTGTCGAACTCGGCGCCCAGCAGGATCGAGTTGGAAGTCAGGTAGTCGACATAGTTCTTGGTGATCATCGTGTCCGTCGGATCAACGTTGATCACGTAGAGGATTAAAGCGCCCCAGCCGGCGGCAGCCATCAGCCCGGCGAGCGCGACCCAACGGAAGTCGAAGCGCAGGGCCCTGAGGGCGATGAAGATGAAGACGTAGAGCATCGTCGGCGCCTTCAGATAGAAGGATGCCGGCTGGCAGTACTTCAGGTGGAAGCTCCAGATCAGGACCATCAGCAAGGCGACGTCGAAGACGATCGACATGAAGAGGGACCAAGCCGGCAGGCGGGCCCGGCTGGCCCAGATCAGGCGGACCACGGTCAGAAGCAGATAGATGCCGATCGCCCAAGGTTCCAAGGCGAACCCTGGCTCGATCGGAATGCTGAGCTCCAGCGGAAGCATGAGCTCCTGATCGAGGCAGGCCGAGTTGTCCCGCAACGTCCCGCTTCTCGGGTCGGGGGCGAGCAGGTAGAGGACAGCGAAGGTCAGGACGACGCCAAGCTGAAGCCAGCCGATCAGAACTTCGCTGCGGTCCTGGGACTCTTCGATTTCCCGGCGTACCCGCACGGGCAGGTCCGTCGCCGGTGCCTTTCGGCCGAGCAGCTTGTTCAACATTGTGCCCCCGGAGCTTTGCCGTTGATTGCTAAAGCGTGATTCACGGCTCAGTTTGACTCAACCTGATCCCAGCTTGATCTAGGCTTCCTATTTAAGCTCTCCGGACGGGGGATTGCCCTCAGTTTCCCGTGAAGCACGCGTTATCGCCGGCGCAGCCAGAGGCTCGATTCCCGGGCGACGGCCGAAAGCGGCAGCGAGTCGACGACGTGGCCGGTCAGACGACTGGCCAGCCGGGTCGCGACGTAGTGACTGGCGAAGACGACGTCCCAGCGATCGCTGTCCAGCAGCTGCATCGCCAGGAGCTGCTCGTTGTAGCCGCGCCAGGCCCAGTCCGCCGGATAGTCGTCGGGCAGGAAGATGTCGTGGACGTGCAGTAAGGCGCCGGCAGGCAAGTCGGGGATCAGGCGGCAGAACAGGACGTCGACGTCGCTGCCCGGCATGGCGATGTGGCTGGAATCGATGGACAGGACGTCACCGGACCGAAGCGCCGCGAAGACTCCGGGATCGGCCGCCTGCAGCGTGCTTTGGTGATGTTCGACGGCCAGTCCTTCCAACCGAGCCCTGGGCGCCGGGTCGATGGTCTGCAGACGGGTGTCCAAGCCGCCATCGGAAATCGCCCGCGCGAAGAAGCGTGTCGAATGGCCGGCACCGATCTCGACGATGAGGGCCGGGCGCAGGCGGCGGGTCAGGCAATACGCGGCCGCAGCGTCGAGCCTCGGGAACCAGTCCTGGGCCCAACGGGCGGGCCGGCCCTGGCCGCCCTGGGGCTCGGTCTCGATCGCCTTGAGGTCGTCGGCGAGCTCCTGGATCCAATCCAGCACCTCCTGGAGCCCGGGCGCCGAGGCGGCAAGTCGGGCTTCCGCCGCCGGATAGGGCAAGCGCTGATCCGGTGGTGTGACGGCGCCGGCATAGCGGTAGGGAATGAAGAAGCCGCGCGGCGCCAGGCCCAAGACGGTCTGGAGCCCGAAGCGAAGACGCCGGAAGGCCGCACGCAGCGTCGGCTGGGTCACGGATGCAGAACCAGTCCTTCCTTGGCCACGATGGTGCCCGGTCGGGCTGCCTCCGCCGCGGCGGCGATGCCGTCCATCATCGCATCGTCGTGAGAAGGATCGTGGTGGAAGACGACCAGGCGCTCGACCCCGGCGGCGTCGCAGAGGCGGACCCCTTCCTGCCAGGTCGAATGGCCCCAGGTCTCGAACTTCGGGAATTCCTCGTCGGTATAGCTGCAGTCGTAGATCAGGATCTGCGCGCCTTGGATCAGCCCGAGAATGTTCTGGTCCAGCTTGCCGGGCACGTGTTCGGTGTCGGTCACGTAGCAGACCGAACGGCCGTTGTAGTCCAGGCGATAGCCGGTCGCACCGTTCGGATGGTTGAGCGCGGCGGTTCTCAGGCTGAGGTCCGGCCGGGGCGCGATCACTTCGCCGGCCTCGAAATCGTGGAACGTGACGTTGGCGCCGAAAATCGAGGTCGGGACCGGAAACAGCGGATCGGCCATGTACTTGTTTAGCACCTCGTGCAGCATGCGCTGCGGCAGCAGATGGCCGGCCCAGAGCCGCAGGCGGTTCCGCTGGTCGAAGAAGGGGGCGAAGAACGGAATCCCGGTGATGTGATCGACGTGGGTGTGGGTCAGGAGGATGTCGGCTTCCAGCGGTGGGCCGCCGTTCAGGCTGTTGCCCAGCTCCCTGAGGCCGGTGCCAGCATCCAGGATCAGCAGATGCGGGCCACAACGCACCTCGATGCAGGAGGTGTTTCCGCCGTAGCGCGCGTAGTCCGGCCCGGGGCAGGCGATCGAGCCGCGTACGCCCCAGAAGCGGAGCAGAAAGTCATCGTCCAAGGGGCTGCCCTTCTTCACTCCAAGTTATTGGCCGGCGGCACCCGCCCTAAAGGTGACCCCTCGGCAGCATGACACGCCCGGTGAGAGGCGCAAGACCCACTTATACTCTTATGATGGACCCAAGTGGAACAGGGTACCCCGAAACTCGAACTCAGGGGGCGAGGCGATAGCCGCCGGGCTCGGTGACCAGGATCGCGGCGTTCGACGGATCCCGCTCGATCTTCTGGCGCAAGCGATAGACATGGGTCTCCAAGGTGTGGGTCGTGACCGAGGCGTTGTAGCCCCAGACCTCGCCCAGCAACGTGTCGCGCCCGACCACCTTGTTCCCTGTCCGATAAAGGTATTTCAGGATCGCCGTTTCCTTCTCGGTCAGGCGGATCTTCTTCTTGGTCTCACCGTGGACCAGAAGCTTGGCACTGGGCCTGAAGGTGTAGGGCCCGATGGTGAAGACGGCATCTTCGCTCTGTTCGTGCTGGCGCAGCTGGGCCCGCAAGCGGGCCAGAAGGACGCCGAGCTTGAAGGGCTTGGTGACGTAGTCGTTGGCGCCGGCGTCGAGGCCGAGGATGGTATCGGCATCGGACTCGGCGGCCGTCAGCATGATGATCGGCGACTTGACGCCATTGCGGCGCATCAGGCGGCAGACTTCCCGGCCGTCCATGTCGGGAAGGCCGACGTCCAGCAGGATGGCGTCGAAATACTCCTGCTTGGCGATCTCCAGGCCATCGCCGCCGTTGCCGGCCTCGACGGTGGAGAACTCCTCGTGCAGGCGCAGCTGCTCGCTCAGGGATTGCCGAAGCGCCTCGTCGTCGTCGACGAGCAAGATCTTCTTGCCTGGTGTCGCGTTCATGGCCTGCCGATCCGCATTCCCCTTGACCCGCGCCCTTCCGCGCCCTTCGGCGCCTGCGACTTCGATAACCAATTGACGACAACGAGGCCCGGTTGTCTCCGGGCCCGGCTGGCGCCATCGCACCGCGCGGTCTTAACCGTGTCAGATATCACTCGCTGCTGAACGGTTCAAGGCGCCGGGCCCCTGGACTTGACAAGGCCTGCCGCCAGCGCGATGAGCCGCGCGGTCAGCGGATGCTCCGGCTCGAGCAGGAGATCGAGGATAGAGAAGTGGGTCTGGGCTTCGATCACCAGCTCTTCCAGCTCGGCCCCCTCGCCGCGCCAAGCGGCGGCGAATGCCTTTTGTTGACGCAGGAATTCATCGGTTTCCTCGCCGCCGACCGCGCAGACCACGGGCGCGCCCGGCGGCGGCGCGATCCGCAGCGGGCTCATCTCACGCACCGTCGCTGCGTCGATCTGCAGCACCGGCTGCTGGTAGCAGAGCCGCATCGGCTCGAGGTCGTAGATCCCGCTGATCGAGCCCGCCGCCGCCAGAGCCGGCTCTGCCAGGCCGAAGTCCGCCTGCCAGTCGGTCGCCAAGGCCATGGCCGCCAGGTGGCCGCCCGCGGAATGGCCCAGGGCCAGAATGCGCCGCGGATCGATGCCCAGGGACGGCGCCTCGGCCTGCAGCCAGGCAAAGGCGCGGCGGACCTGCGCCACCATTTCGCCGATCCTGGTCTCGGGCGCCAGGTCGTAGTTGAGCGAGGCATAGGCGATTCCCTGGTCCAGAAAGGCCGCACCGAGGTAGCTGAAATCCGACTTGTCCAGAGCCTGCCAGTAGCCGCCGTGGATGAAGGCGATCAGGGGCGCCGGGCCGCTGGCGGCCGGAAAGAGGTCGAGGCTCTGGCCGGCCGTCGGCCCGTAGCGGAGATCTAGCCGGCCTGCCCTTTCGGCCCGGAACGCAGCGCTTTCCGCCGCCCACTTGGCGAAGTAGGCCTCGTGTTCCGGCCAGCGGGCGCGCAGATTGATCTGGGCGTCGAGCTGAGCTTGATCGTAGTCCAGGTAGACCCTATCAGACATGGGTGCCTCGAAGGTGGGGTGCAGCGAAGATGGCGCCATTCTTAGCCGACGGACCGTGAGGGGAGCCGCCGGCGGGCATCGTGGGGCGGAGCGACGGCGGAGTCGGCCCCGACCGGAGTTGAAGGTGACACGGGGCGCCACATCTCGTAAAGTCGCAGGACCGGAGATGCTGAAAACGCTGAAATCTGAGGCAGTTACGCCAGAACTCCCGCTGCGCAGGGTCGACCGTGCGATCGGCGAGCTTCGGCGCGGCCGGCCTCTGGTGCTGCTGGGCGCCGAGGGCCGGCACGCCCTGATCGCCTCCGCGGAACTGGCGACGCCCGCCGGGCTGGAAGAGCAGCGCCGCCTCGCCGGAAAGGAGCCCCGCCTTGCCCTGACCCGGCGCCGCGCCGCGGCCCTGGGCCTGGCCTCCGATACCGCGCCGGGCGGCAGCGTGCTCTGCCTGTCCACGCCCGGCACCTCGGCGAAGGCCCTGCGGGCGCTTGCCGATCCCATGCTGCCGGAGCCCATTGCGAGCGATACCCTCGGCGGGATCACGGCAGCCGCTGAGACGGCCGATGAGCTCGCGGAAGCGGCGATCGAGCTGACCAAGCTCGCCCACCTTCTGCCGGCGGCCGCGATTTGCGAGATCGATCCGAAGGTCGAGGCGTCGCTGCCCGGCGAGATACTGCGGGTCCCGGCGGCCGCGGTCAGCGAATACCGGATCGCTTCCGCAGAGGCCCTGGACCGGGTGTCCGAGGCGCGGGTGCCGCTGTTCGACGCCGAGAACACCAGGATCATCACCTTTCGGCCGCGCAACGGCGGCTTCGAGCACCTGGCCATCGTCATCGGGACCCTCGCGCCGGATGCGCCGGCGCTGGTCCGCCTGCATTCCGAGTGCCTGACCGGCGACCTGCTGGGCAGCCTGCGCTGCGACTGCGGGGATCAGCTGCGCGGCGCCATCAAGACCATCTCCGAGGCCGGCAGCGGCGTGCTCCTGTACCTGGCGCAGGAGGGCCGGGGCATCGGACTGGCGAACAAGCTGCGCGCCTATGGCCTGCAGGACCGCGGCGCCGACACCCTGGAGGCCAACGAGCAGCTCGGCTTCGACCCCGACGAGCGGGTCTTCGTCCCGGCGGCCAGCATCCTGCGGATGCTCGGCATCGCCCGGATCCGCCTGCTGACCAACAACCCGGAGAAGGAGCGGGCCATGGCCCGCCTGGGGATCGAGGTCGCCGAACGGGTGCCGCTGGTGATCCCGGCCAACCCGCACAACGCCGACTATCTGGACACCAAGGCGCGGCGCTTCGGCCACCAGTTCTGACGCCTTTGCGCCGGAAAAGCCGCACGCTCTAAGGGAGGATGTCGAGCACGGCCTCCGGCGGCCGGCCGATCGCGGCACGCTCCCCGGCGATCACGATGGGCCGCTCGATCAGGATGGGGTTCTCGACCATGGCGCGGATCAGCTCGGCTTCGGCAAGCCCCGGTTCGGCCAGGCCGAGCTCCTTGTAGGGCGCCTCTTTGCGTCGCATCAGGTCACGTGCGCCGAGGCCCAGCAGGCCGAGGAGACGCTCCAGAGTGGCCACATCGGGCGGGGTTTCCAGATAGTGCACCACCTGAGGCGCCACGCCCCTGTCCTCGAGCAGAGCCAGGGTCTGGCGGGATTTGCTGCAACGAGGATTGTGATAGATCGTAACCGACATGCTCGCGCTCCCTGGGTGAAGCGCCAATCTATCCGAGCGTCCGGACGGCTTCCAGCCCGCAGGGCCGTGCCGCCCATCCCGCCCGGGACCGCCGGTCCGTTGCGGTCAAGCGACGGGCAATCCGCGCCATATATCTGTAGGACATCGACTTTTCTGGCGCCGTCTGCGCCCCCAACCAGGGTCGCAGGGCAGATTCACTCGGATTTGACCGTTTCCGGCATCGAAACATCAGTCCGGCGAACGCCGAAGATCGCGGTGCCGACCCGGACATGGGTGGCGCCGAAGCGGATCGCGGTCTCGAAGTCGCCGCTCATCCCCATGGAGAGCCACGGCAGGTCCTCGGCACGGGCGAGCTCACGCAGCAGCGCGAAGTGCGGCGCCGGGTTGTCGTCGATCGGCGGGATGCACATCAGCCCTTTCAGGGGCAGGTCCAGTTCGTCGCGCACCAGCCGGATCAGTTCGGCGGTGGCGCCGGGCGACACCCCCGCCTTCTGGGGCTCCTCGCCGGTGTTGACCTGGATCAGGCAGTCCGGCCGACGCCCGGCCTTGGCCATCTCCTTCGCCAGGACCCGCGCCAGCTTGGGCCGGTCGAGGGTCTCGATGCAGTCGAAGAGCCGGACCGCGTCGCCGGCCTTGTTGCTCTGCAGGGGGCCGATCAGGTGCAGGCGGAGCCGCGGATGCGCGGCCTTGAGCTCCGGGTACTTGGCTTGCGCCTCCTGCACGCGGTTTTCGCCGAAGACCGTCTGTCCGGCCGCCAGGGCGCCGGCGACCGCGTCGGTGCCGTGGGTCTTGGACACCGCGACCAGGGTGATGTCCTCCGGCGGGCGGCCGGCCTGGCCCGCGGCTTCCGAGATGCGGGCGCGCACGGCAGCCAGGCGGGTTTCGATATTGTCGCTGTCTCGGCTATCCATCGCCGCGATCATCGGCCCTGACGGGGGCCGGATCAAGCCAGGCTAGTCTTTCGGCCGCCCCTTGCGATCCAGGTAGCCGAAGGCCTTCATGACCTCGCCTTGGCTATCGACGATCTTGGCGACCTGTGCCTCGCTCAGGGCTTCGCGCCAGGTGCCGACCTCGCCCTGCCGGAAGAAGGCCGACTTGCCGTCTCGCCGGGACTCGACGAAGCGCTCCTTTTTCTCCTGGCCAGACAGCTCCTTGAACGAGCTGAAGCGGATCGCCTTCTTGAGCCGGGCCGGGTTATCGGGCAGGCCGAGGAACTTGACGAGACCGCCGAAGGCCTTGCGCGGAGTCGCCAGCATGTCCTCGTAGCGAAGGACGTGGCATCTGAGGCCCGGCGCCTTGAGCCAGCTGTTGACGTGAGTCGACCAAGACAGGAGGTATTGCTCCCGCTGATTCGAGCTGGCCGGGATGATGTTCCCATCGTCGCAGATCCGGTCGACCGCCTCCTGCATGCCGATCTGGTGGTGATGGGCGAAGGACACGGCGACGTCGAGCGGATTGCGCAGGACGTAGATGGCGCCGGCGGTCGCGGTCGGCGTGATCAGCGGCTGGCCATCGATCGAAACGCAGGCGTTGTGGGTCTTGACGAAGGGACTGTCGGGGTTCGACTGCGCGAACCAGAGGTGAAGGCGTGGCCTGAGGTCTTGGAACTCCGCCGCGGTCATCTCGGAAGCCGGCTTGCCACTCAGGGCTTCGAAGTGGATCAGGAATCCGTCGCCGAGCGCGAAGTTGGGCAGCTCGTTGATCGGCACCGGCCGGTCGGGGTTGCGCAGCAAATTCGCCAGGAAGGCGCGAACCCAGGTGTTTCCGGATTTCTGATAAGACGCCAGCCAGATGATGCCTGCCACGCTCTTGGTCGCCTCTCTCTGCGCCTGTCGGATCCGGAACCGCGAGCGCCTCCGGACCGAGGGTTTCTAGCGAGCCTGCGGGCAAGAGAAAAGGGGGATGGCAAGGCCATCCCCCTCGAAGTCTGCTTTGAGCGAGGTGTGACTTAGAAGTCCACCCGCAAGCTCAGGACACCGCCGAAGCCGTTGCCATCGTCGGTATTGTCTTCCCCGGCGTCATAGTCGGCATACATGCCGGTGAAAGCCGTCTTGATTCCGGGCCCGAGCACGTAGCTGACCGCGATTGCGGCACCGATCGACTCGTCTTCGTCGTCGCTCAGAGTGGCGCCTTCGCGCTCGCCGGCCACGACCGTCCCGGAGACACCCCAAGGACCGGTCTCGTAGGCGACACCGAAGTCCCAGTGGTAACCGTGGTTCGCGCCTTGGCTGTCGATGTCGAAGCCGCCGATGGAGCCACCGACGGTGAAGCCGCCGAAGCCGACGTTGAGACCGCCGTTGTAGGCTATGACGGTCTGATCGCCACGATCAGGCGGGGGGTTAGACTGGTTGTCATCGGGCGAACCGACAATCTGGAAACCGCCGGCCGCGCTAATGTCGATGCCGTTGAAGCTGTTGGTGTAGTTGATGCCGGTCGCGAAACCGTGGGAGCGCTGATCATCCGTAGCCGTGCTGTTGGTACCCTCGCCGTCGCCGAACGCAGCAGCGTTGTTGTTACTGTCCGCAAGGTCCGGAATGTAGCTGAGACCCAGCTGGAAACCGGCGAAGCGCGGCGAGAAATAGGTGATCATGTTGTCGTCGACCGAGATCTCGGGCGTAGTCGAGAAGCTGCCGTTGGCGAAGCCATCGGGACTCGGAATGAAGTCCGACAGCCAGCCCGAGTTGATCGGCGCGCCGACGGCCGGTGCCACGACCGCCTGGATGTAAGGCGCCGGGTCATCCGAACCGAGGTTCAGTCGACCAAAGCCGCCTTCGACGAAGACGTAGTTTTCGTCGATCTGGTCGCCGTTGGTGACGGCTTCCAACTCGACCCGGACACCGATCTGGATGCCGTTGTCGAGGGTCGTCGATCCGCGGAAGTGAATTTCACCGTCCGACCGGAAGTTGGTGTTGTTGAAGTTCTCGTCGGTGACGTCACTTTCGACGGCTACGACGCCGAAGGCCTCGTTGCGGTAGCCGCGAACTTCAAGGCGAAGCGGATCCGCCGCTTCGGCCACATCGGCCGCGACGACACCACCAGCAACCAGAGCCGTGGTACCGAGCAGAAGGTTCTTGTTCATCGTTAAACTTCCCGCCTCTTAGTTGAGTTGCCAAAGATGCCCGGGCCGTAGTCATCAAGCCCTGAGCCCTCACGCGGCGCCGATACCGAACTGCTTTGCGCCACGCGCCCCCCAGGCGGGCATAAGCCCCGGGAAGACCGGCTCATGAAGCCGATCATCCTGTTTAGGGTCAAGAAATCCGGACTTGGCGGCCTGGTGAAAATCGGCCGCTGTTGCACTTTTACAACAACCCGGAATCCGCGGGACAGCAGCCCAAATCGAGTTCGACGGCGGCTTGCCGGGCCGCGGCGCTTTGGCCATACTCCGCCAATCGCGTGCCGGATCTCTGCAATGGCTGCCGCACAGCGGCGCGGCCGGCAGCATCGAAATCTCCCCACTAGAGGGCCGGTCGCGGACCGCCATGCCATCAGCAAAACAAAGTCAGAAGTCGCTCAGCATCCCCGAGGCAATGGATCTGGCCCGCCGTCGACATCAGGCGGGCGCACTTGCCGATGCCAAGCAAATATACCGGCGGGTCCTTGAATCCCAACCGAACCACGCCGAGGCGATGACCTTGATGGCCTCGGCGCTCTATCGGCAGGGCGCCGACAGCGAGGCCGCCGAAATGGTCGACCGTGCGATCGACCTCTATGCCAACACGGTCCGGCTGCAGGGGAACGATGCCCAGGTGGTCGCGCCCATGGTGAATCTCCTGCTTGCCCGAGATCGTGGGCCCGAGGCGGAAGAGCGGACTCAAGGCCTGGATTTCCCGATCCTGCCCGTCCGTGCCACTCAGGAGGCCTTCGAAGCCCGGCGCCAGGCCGCGATCGCGGCCGGCCGGCAGACGATGATGATCAGCACGGTCCCGAAATCGGCCAGCGAGAGTATCTGGAACAGACTGGCCGAAGGCCTGAACCTCGGCCAGTGCTTCCTCTCCCTCGGACTGTTTCCGGACTGTTGCCTGCTGCCCAGCCGGGTCCGCTACGCAGCGCGGGGAGGGCTGATCATCAAGGAGCACATCGCGGCGACCACGCACAACCGCAAGACGCTGGTCGAGTACGGGCTTGACCGCGTCGTGGTCCATCTGCGCGATCCGCGCCAGGCCCTGCTGTCCTGGGTCCATTTCGTTCGGGACGACGTCAGCCAGCGCCTCCTTGCGCCGCTGTGGCGAAAGATCGTGCCGCAAGCCGAGGTCCTGTCGTATTCCCTGGAGGGACAGCTGGACTGGGCGATCGATCACTATCTTCCCTACCTGATCGATTTCGTGAACGACTGGACGAGCGTCGAACAAAACCCCGAAAGCGGCCTCAAGGTCTGTTTTGCGAGTTTCGAGCGCTTTCGCAGGGATCCCGACGGATATATCGACCGCGTCCTTGAATTCTACGATATCGACAAGGCCGACTTCCGACGGGATAGCGAGGCCGAAGTGGTTCATATGCGCAAGGGCCTGATCGACGAATGGCGCGAGGTCTTCACGCCGGCCCAGAAGGAGCGGGCCTGGGCTCTGATCCCCGAGGACATGGCGGAGCGGCAAGGCTGGACCGCCTGAAACGGCGCTCCGGAACGCCCATTCCACCGGGATTCCCGCCCTATCGCGCCATTGCCTTGCCCCGAAGTTCGGGGTATCTAGACTGCTTGCATCATGGAATTGAACGCTCCCACCGGGAGCGCCTTGGAATCTGGATGGGTTTTGCCATGACTGGGCCAGCAGGACGTGCGTTGCTTGATCATCTCGCCTCGGGCGGCTCCCGCGATAAGGCAATCGGGGTCAAGACGGGCGGGAAATGGGCCTCGATCCTCGCAGGGGCGCTGCTTCTGACGGCGGTCGGCGCTTGCAGCTGGGGCGATCCGGACACGGTCTACCCGGAGGGCGGCGAGGACAACCGCAAGGCCACGGGCAACAGCTACGTGAGCAGCCAGGAGAAGTACGGCAGCATCTTCGGCGACGGCGGCATGAACCTGCTCGACGACGAAGGGGGAGGCAATGGCGGCAGCGGTACGGGGATCGACGTCAACAGCTATCTCTGGCGGGCTTCACTCGACACCATCTCCTTCATGCCACTGGCCTCGGCCGATCCTTTCGGTGGCGTGATCATCACCGACTGGTACTCGCCGCCCGAGACCCAGAGCGAGCGCTTCAAGGTTAATGTCTATATCTTCGGACGCGAGCTCAGGGCCGACGGCGTGCGCGCTGCCGTGTTCCGGCAGAACCAGTCGCTCGACGGCTCCTGGGTCGATGCCCAGGTCGACCAGCAGACGGTCACGGACCTAGAGAACGCAATTCTGGCCCGGGCACGGCAGCTCAGAATCGCCAGCGTGCAATAGGAGCGACCCAGAAAAATCGGTCATCTACAGCAGAAGGGCTCGTGCGGACCTAGCGACCCGAGTCCGTAGCGTGACCCGTCTTGGGCCGACGGCGGTCAGACCAGCGCAGACAGCGACAAGAGATGAGCCGCTACAACTTCAAGGACAGCGAAGCGAAGTGGCAGGCCGCCTGGGAGCGTGCCGCCTGCGCCCGCGTGAGCGAAGACCCGGGCCGGCCGAAATACTACGTCCTGGAGATGTATCCCTATCCCTCGGGACGCATCCACATGGGCCATGTCCGCAACTACACGATCGGCGACGTGATCGCGCGCTACAAGCGTGCCCGGGGCTTCAACGTGCTGCACCCCATGGGCTGGGACGCCTTCGGGTTGCCGGCGGAAAATGCCGCGATCGAAAAGGGCGTCCACCCGGCCGCCTGGACCTACGACAACATCGCGGTGATGCGCGACCAGTTGAAGTCGATGGGCCTGTCGATCGATTGGGAACGCGAAGTCGCGACCTGTCACCCGGAGTACTACCGCCACCAGCAGAAGATGTTCCTCGACTTCCTGGATGCGGGCCTGGTCTACCGCAAGGAGTCCTGGGTCAACTGGGATCCGGTCGACCACACCGTGCTGGCCAACGAGCAGGTGATCGACGGCTGCGGCTGGCGCTCCGGCGCGCCGGTCGAGCGGCGCAAGCTGGCGCAGTGGTTCTTCAAGATCACCCGCTTCTCCGACGAGCTGCTGGCGGCCCTGGACGAGCTGGACCGCTGGCCGGACAAGGTCCGGACCATGCAGCGCAAGTGGATTGGCCGCTCCCAGGGGGCCCGGCTGTTCTTCCGCCTTCAGGGCGCCCCAGCCGGCTGGAGCGGCGAGGCCGAGGACCGGCTGCAGGTCTTCACGACCCGTCCGGATACCTTGTTCGGGGCCTCGTTCTGCGCCCTCTCGCCACATCACCCACTGACCGCGGCGCTGGCCGCCAAGGACCCGGAGCTGGCCGCCTTCGTCGCCGACTGCGACCGGATCGGGACCAGCGAGGAAGCCATCGAGACCGCCGAGAAGCGCGGCTACCAGACGCAGATCCTGGCCGAGCATCCCTTCCGACCGGGCGAGACCCTGCCGGTCTACGTCGCCAACTTCGTGCTGATGGACTACGGCACCGGGGCGATCTTCGGCTGCCCCGGGCACGATCAGCGCGACCTGGACTTCGCCCGCAAGTACGGCCTCGACGTGGTGCCCGTGGTCCTGCCACCCGATGCCGAGGCCGCCGGCTTTGCGATCGCCGACGAGGCCTACACCGACTGGGACGGGAGCATGATCAACTCCGAGTTCCT
>JASJAL010000165.1 GCA_030067055.1 Kiloniellales bacterium
CAGGTCGTGCCGCCGGTCATGATGCTGGAGGTCGCGGCCAGCGTCGGCATGCTGCGGCAGGTCTGGCGCGACATCGACTGGCGGGCGCTGGCCTGGCTGATCCTGGGCGCGATCGCCGGGACGCCCTTAGGGGTGCTCTTCCTGGCCGAGGTTCCGGCGGACGCCGCCCGGATCGCGATCTCGCTCCTGGTGCTGACCGTCTGCGGCCTGCTTCTGCTCGGTTACCGGTTTCGGAGTCAACCCGGGTCCTGGGGCACGCTTGCGACCGGCGTCGTCTCGGGCCTGGTCAACGGCGTCGGGGCGGTCGGCGGCCTGCCGGTGGTGATCTTCCTCCTGGCCAGCGCCGCCGGTGCCCACATGACCCGCGCGCTCTTGGTCGCCTATCTCCTGCTGACCAACGTCTACGCCGCGGGCCTCACCGTCAGCCAGGGCCTGCTCACCTGGGAACTGCTTGGCCGCTGGACGATCGCGCTGCCGGCCCTGTTCCTGGGGATCGCCCTGGGCCACCGGCATTTCCTCAAGGCGCCGCCGGACTCCTTCCGCCGCTTCATCCTGTCGTTGCTGATCACCCTGGCCCTGCTCGGCCTGCTTCGGACGCTCGTACTCTAAACGGCAACGGCCTCGCGCGGGCGGATCGCCCAGGTACCGAAGAGTAGAAGGAGCGTCAGCGCAGCCGGGAAGAGGGCGAGCCAGGTGCCGGTGGCCGCGAGGGTCGCCGTGCCGGCCCAAAGGATCGAGGAGAAGGCCTCGGCGAAGGTGGCGACGCGCGAGGAGGTCTGGCGCCTCCGGAAAGCGCTGCGCTTGGCCTGGGCCCGGAACCAGATCTGGATCACGGTCGCCGAGGCGGCTGAGACCGCGATCCCCGCCGCGGTGACCAGCGCCAGCCAGGGGGCGGCCAGCGCCAGGACCAGGACCAGCGGCGCGACCACGACCGCGATGGCGCCGAGCACGGCCTGGACCTTAGCCAGGATGATCGCCCGGGCCGAGATCGGCGCCGAGGCGACCAGCTCCGGCGCGTCTTCGCCGGAGACCGCCAGCCAGGCGAGCCCGCCGGCCAGCTGCCCGGCCGCCATCACCAGGACCGGCACGACGACCAGCAGCGCGCCGATGGAGTCGCCGAAGTTGCGCCAGAGCAGGAGTGCGGGCGGCAGCAGGTAGAGGATCTGCATCAGGGTCTGGGAGAGCAGCCAGGGATCGCGCCTGAGCAGGGCCCACTCCTTGCGACGCAGCGCGGCCATGGTCGAGGCCTGTCGGAAGGACTCGCTGCGCCGGCGCTGCCGGACCGCGGCCTCGGCGCCCGATGCGGCGGCAATGACCAGGGTGCCGAAGCGCGGCGCGAGGATCCCGATGACCAAACCCAGCAGGCCGAGGCTGATCCCCAGCACCGCGGCCAGGGCGCCGAGGTCGCCGAGCGCGGCCCGGGCCGGCCACCAGAGCAGGCTGTCCAGCCCCGGCGCCAGGGCAAGCGCGGCCTCCGACTGCAGGAGCGACAGCCGGGAGATCTTGCCGAAGGACAGGATCGCCGCCGCCTGGACCCCGATGACGAAGGCGGCACCGACCACCGCCGCGACGATCTGCGAGACCAGACGCGTGCGCTTCGGACCGAGGCTGCGGAACAGGGCGACGATCACGATCACGGCCAGGGCGGCGGCCAGGGCGCCCATGGCACAGAGCAAGCCGTAGGCGGCCAGCCAGCGCGGGCCCTCGATGACCGCCAGGACATTGATGATGGGCCCCACGAGCAGCGCCGCCATCAGGGTCGCCGAGACCGCGATGGCGCCGATGCGGAGGGCGAAGAGACGGCGGGCGGGCGCCGGCGAGGCCAGGATCAGGTCCAGGTCGGCGCGGGCATAGAAGGCCCGGGTCACGAACTCCACCGCCTGGGACAGCATCAGCGACCAGGACAGGAGCGCGCTGCCTGTCAGCACTACGAGGGTCGCCTTGTCCGGCCGGATCCCGGCCTCGGCCAGGGGCGCGACGAAGAGGTAGGCCAGGGCGTGGGCAGCTACGGCGAGGCCCAGTAGCACCGCCAGGACCAGCGGCTCCCGGCTGCGCTTGCCGGCGGTCATCATGGAGATGAAGTCGCGCCAGACCAGCAGCAGCTCGTGGCGGGCGAACCAGAGCAGGGTGCCGGGAGACCTCACGCCGCCTCGACCTGCTCCGCGACCAGGTCGAGGAAGACCTCTTCAAGGCTGGAACCGGCCTTGCCGGCCTGGCCGCGCAGCTCCTCGAGGGTGCCCTCGGCGATCAGGCGGCCCCCGGCGAGGACACCAATCCGCTCGGCCATGCGCTCCGCGACCTCCAGGATGTGTGTGGTCATGATCACAGTGACCCCGCTGCGCACCCGCTCGGCGAAGACCTCCTTGACCTGGCGCGCCGAGCCGGCATCGAGACCGGTCAGCGGCTCGTCGAGGATGATGAGCCGGGGATCGTGGACCAGCGCGCCGGCCAGGGCGACCTTCTGGCGCATGCCCTTGGAGAAGCCCTGACAACGCTCGTGGGCGTGGGGCGCGAGGCCGAGCCAGTCGAAGAGGGCTCGGGCCCGGGCCTCGGCGGCGGCGGCGTCGAGGCTCCAGAGCCCGGCGACGAACTCTAGATATTCGAAGGGCGTCAGCTTTTCGTAGATCATCGGCTCATCGGAGACCCAGGCGACCAGGCGCTTGGCCGCCACCGGGTCGCGCCGGGCGTCGGCCCCGAAGATCGAGATCTCGCCGGCATCGGGCTCCAGCAGGCCGGCCACCATGCGCAGGGTCGTGGTCTTGCCGGCCCCGTTGGGCCCGAGCAGGGCATAGAACTCGCCGGCCCGGACGCTCAGGTCCAGGCCGTCGATCGCCGGGCGGTCGAAGCTCTTCGTCAGGCCCTTGAGTTCCAGGGCGGCGGTCGTCTCGGACATCCGGGGCCGAACCTCTGTTGGAAAAGCCGAACCCGACTGCATACAGGCCAAAGGTTTCAGAGCTTTAAAGGGCAATCCGGCGCTGGCGGGCGGGCCGCTTCCCTCGACCCTTCGCATTCCCTAAGCTGACGACCCGCTAGCCCCGGCCGCTCGGGTCCGAGCCGGTCGTCCCCATCGAGAAACCGCCCGAGATCGCCATGTGGCTCGTGCTGACCGTCACCCTGCCGCTGTTCTTCGTGATCCTGGCGGGCTTCTTGACCGCGCGGCGGGACCTGATCGACGCCGCGGGCATCAAGGGCATCACCGGTTTCGTCTTCTACTTCGCCTTGCCGCTGATGCTGTTCTACCTCATGGCGACCTCGCCGCTGGCCGAGCGCTTCGATCCGCGCTTCTTCCTGGCCTACCTGGGCCTCGCCCTGGGCTTCTACACCCTCGGCATGGGGCTGACCCGCTGGGGCTTCGGCTGCCGGCTGAACGAGCAGGCGATCGGCGGCTTTTCCTGCTGCTTCGGCAACAACGTCTTCATCGGCCTGCCGATCGCCCTGTCGCTCTTCGGGCCCGAGGCGGCCTTGCCGATGGCATTGCTGATCGTGATCGAAGGCGGCCTGATCATGCCCTACACGGTGGCGCTGCTCGAGATCGCCCGGACTCCCTCCGGCCAGCAGTGGCGCGCGATCCTGCCGGCCGGCGCCGCGGTGCTGCGCAACCCCATCATCATGGCCGCCTTTCTGGGGGCCGGCGCGGCGCTGGTGGAGCTGCCCCTGCCGGACCTCTTCGTCGGCCTGGTCGAGCTGGTTCGCGGCGCCGCGGTGCCCTGCGCCCTCTTCGCCCTGGGCGCCAGCCTGGCGAGCTTTCCGCTGTCGGAGAAGGTCGCGGAGACGGCGGCCCTGGTGACGGTCAAGCTGCTGATCTTCCCGGTGGTGGTCTTTGCCGTGACAGGCCTGATCCCAGACCTCGACCCGGACTGGCGCAAGATGGCGGTCCTGGCCGCCGCCATGCCGATCGGCGCCAACGTCTACCTCTTGGCCAACCGCTACGAGAGCTACGTCGCCCGCGCCTCCACCGCCACCCTGATCTCGACCGCGATCTCCGTGGTAACGGTGACCTTGCTGGCAAGCCTGCTGGCGCAGGGCTGAGCGATCAGGGCCGGCTCAGGGCCTTGCCGCGGCGAAGGTCTCGCAGAGGTCGTTGAGGCAGCAGTCCGGACACTTCGGCGCCCGGGCGCGACAGGTCCTCTTGCCGAACTCCAGCAGCCAGAGGTGGCCCTGGGCGAGGGCCCAGTCGGGCGCGCGGGCCTCGAGCGACTTGGCGGTGTCGGCCTCGCTGCGGCCCTTGGCGAGACCGATCCGGTTGCAGACCCGGTGCACGTGGGTATCGACCGCGATGGTGTCCTGGCCGAAGGAGAAGTGCAGCATGATGTCGGCGCACTTGCGTCCGATTCCGGGCAGGCCCATCAGACCCTTGCGATCCCTCGGGACCCGCTTGCCGTGGTCTTCGATCAGCGCCGTACAGAGCCGCTTCAGGTTCCGCGTCTTCATGTTGTAGAGCCCGGCCGGGCGGATCGCTTCGGCGACGGCCGCATCGTCCAGGTCCAGGATTCCTTCGGGCGTGTCGGCCAGGGCGAAGAGCGCGTTCTTGGCCTTGGCGGTGTTGGAGTCCAGGCTCTGGGCCGAGAGCAGGCAGGACACCAGGGCGCGGAAGGCGTCCGCGTCCTCCTTGACGTGGCGTGGCCGCGGGCCCCTGGGCGCCCGCGCCTCCAGACGCCGAAACAGTTCCTCGATCTGAGTCTCGCCGAGCACGAATTCTCCTTGCGTTGCGTTGAAACTGCCTACGTTCTGGCCGCGCGCCCGGATGATCTCTGCCCGGCGCAATCTCGGCCCGCCCGAGACGCGTAGAGATCTTCGAGCTGTCGAGTGATGAACCGAGGACATGCTGGCATGCCTTCTGGGCAAAAGCGATCCGAGCTGCAGATCGTCTGGTTCAAGCGCGACCTGCGCGTCGCGGACCACCGGGCGCTGGCCGAAGCGGCCGCGCAGGGCCCGGTGCTGCCGCTCTACATCGCCGAGCCCGAATACTGGTGCCAGCTGGACGCCTCGGGCCGGCAGTGGGCCTTCGCGGCCGAAAGCCTGTTCGAGCTTCAAGGCGACCTGGCGCGCCTCGGTCAACCTCTGGTCATCCGCATTGGCGACGCGCCTCAGATCCTGGCCGAGATCGACGACACCTGCGGCATCGCAGCGCTCTGGTCGCACCAGGAGACCGGCAACGCCTGGACCTATGCCAGAGACCGGAGGGTCGCTGCCTGGTGCCGCGGGCACGGCATTCCCTGGCATCAGCCGCGGCAGAACGGTGTGGTCCGAAAGCTCGGCTCGCGCGACGGCTGGGCGCGCAGCTGGGACCGTTTCATGGCCGAGCCGGTGACCCCGGCGCCGGCAGCCCTGCCGCCTCTGGCCGGTCTCGAACCCGGCACCTTGCCGCGCGAAGCCGACCTGGGCCTTCTCGAGGACCCCTGCCCGGAACGCCAGGGCGGTGGCCGGGCCGCCGGCCTCGAACGGCTCACTAGTTTTCTCGAGCGTCGTGGGGCACCCTACCGCCGGGCTATGTCGAGCCCGACGACGGCCTTCGAGGCCTGTTCTCGCCTATCGCCGCACCTGGCTTGGGGCACGCTCTCAATGCGGGAAGTGGCGCAGGCGACCTGGGCCCGCCAGCGCGCAGTCAAAGCGGCACCCGAACGACAGCCGGGCTGGCGCGGCGCGCTCAACTCCTTTTCCGGACGGCTGCACTGGCACTGCCATTTCATGCAGAAGCTGGAAGACCAGCCCCGATTGGAAGGCGAGGCCCTGCATTCGGCCTATGCCGGTCTGCGTCCAGCCGAGCCGGATCGCGTGCGGCTGACGGCCTGGGTCGAGGGCGAGACCGGACTGCCCTTCGTCGACGCCTGCATGCGGGCGCTGCGCGCCACCGGCTGGCTGAACTTCCGCATGCGGGCCATGCTGATGGCGGTGGCGAGCTACCATCTCTGGCTGGACTGGCGTGCGCCGGGGCTTCACCTTGCTCGGGTCTTCACCGACTACGAGCCTGGAATCCACTGGCCGCAGGTGCAGATGCAGTCCGGTACGACCGGGATCAACACGATCCGGATCTACAACCCGGTCAAGCAGGGCCTGGACCAGGACCCGGAAGGAGTTTTTACCCGACACTGGCTGCCCGAACTGCGCGAGGTGCCGGACGCCCACCTTCATCACCCCTGGACCTGGGAGGACGCCGCGAGGCTTCTCGGCAAGGCTTACCCCGCGCCCATCGTCGATCACATTGCCGCGGCGAAGGCGGCGCGGCAGAAAGTCTGGGCACTGCGTGGTAGCCGGGCCTACCGGGCCGAGGCGGCACGGATCCAGGCCAAGCACGGCAGCCGCAAGAGCGGCATCCCGATGACAGGTAGCCGCCGCAAGACGACTCCGGCCAAGCGCCAGATGGCCCTTGAGATCTGAGAGATGTCGGCGCGCCGAAAGGCTGAGCTGCCTCGAAAGCTCTGCGCCCGCTGCGGCCGACCCTTCGCCTGGCGGCGGAAGTGGGCTCGCGTCTGGGAGCAGGTCAGGTACTGCTCCGAGCGCTGCCGTCGATCTCGGGTGACGCTCGGCACAGGCCGCTAGGTATCGTCGATCGGACGGTTGGCCGTCCAGTCGAAGCTCCCGGCGTCGCGTTCTCGCACCGCCTGCTTCCAGCCCACCTCCTCGGCGCGCTGCTTGAAGTTCAGGCCTTCGGGGGAGTGCCGGGTGATGCCGTCGAAGATGGTCGCGAGCATCTGGGTGTTCCTGAGACCCATGTTCTCCAGCGCCTGGTTGACCATCAGCTTCTGCATCATCAGCTGGTTGACCGGGACCGTGGCGATTCGCTCGGCCAGCCGCTCGACCTCGGCGTCCAGATCCGTGGCCGGCACGGCCTTGTGAACCAGGCCCATGGCCGCGGCCTCGCGGCCGTCTATCCGGTCGCCGGTGAAGAGCATGCGCTTGGCCTTCTCGGGCCCGAGCCGGTAGACCCACATCGCCGTGGTCGGGCAGCCCCAGACCCGAACCGGCATGTAGCCGATCTCGGCATCCTCGGCCATGACGATGAGATCGCAGCAAAGCGCGATGTCCGAGCCGCCGGCCACGGCGTAGCCCTGGACCTTGCAGATCACCGGCCGATGGCAGCGCCAGAGGCTCATGAACAGCTCTGTGTTGCGCATCATGAAGGCGTAGTCCTGCATCGGGTCCCAGGGCATTTCCTGGGTCACGCTGTTGGATCCGCCGGCCTCGGCGTAGTAGGCCAGATCGTAGCCGGCACAGAAGGCGCGGCCGGCGCCGGAGAGGACGATGACGTGGACGCCTGGATCGCCGGCCGCAGCCTCGACGGCGGCGGCCAGCGCGGCCGGCACCTCGTCGTCGATGGCGTTGAGCACCTCCGGACGGTTCAAGGTGATGCGGCCGATCCGGCCGTCCTTCTCGTAGATGACCTTGGGCATGCTCTTTCTCCCTGCTGCGCGACCCCGGGGCCATCGCGCTGTACACTCCCGGCGTCAGAGAGCGTAACGCGCGAGAGAGGGATCTGCGGTCGTGAAAAACGCACTTTTCCTGTGCAGCCGGAACAAGCTCCGGAGCCCGACCGCCGAGCAGGTCTTCTCGACCTGGCCCGGAATTGAGACCGATTCGGCCGGGCTCAGCGCCGACGCGGAGGTCCCGCTCTCGCCGGAGCAGATCGCCTGGGCCGACATCATCTTCGTCATGGAGAAGACGCAGCGGAGCAAGCTCACCAGGGCCTTCCGCAAGCACCTGAAGGACAAGCGCGTGGTCTGCCTCGACATTCCGGACAACTACGGCTTCATGGATCCCGAGCTGGTACGCATCCTGGAGAGCCGTGCCGGTCGTTTCCTGTGCTGACGCCTCTCGCCGGACGACTCGGGCGGCGGCCTCGCAGCGGGTCTCAGTAGATCTCCTCGAAGTCGCCGTGGCGGCCGAGGCCGTCCTTGAAGCGGGTGGCGCCGGCGACGCCGTCCTTCACCAGGGCCTCGCGGCCGTTGTACCACTCCTGGATCAGGGCATCGCGGATCGGCAGGCCCTGGCTCTTGATCGCGGAGCGCCGGTCGGCGCGGACGCAGACCTGGGGAAAACGGGCGATATCGCGGGCCAGATCCTCCGCCGTCTGCCGGACCTCACCGTCGGGCACCAGGTACTCGCAGAGGCCGATCCGGAGGCATTCCTCGGCCGTAACCTGGCGGCCGGTCAGGATGATCTCCAGGGCCCGGCCCTGGCCGACGATCCGCGGCAGGCGCACGGTGCCGCCGTCGATCAGCGGCACGCCCCAGCGCCGGCAGTAGACCCCGAAGTAGGCGTCCTGCTGCATGACCCTGAAGTCGCACCAGAGGCCCAGCTCCATGCCGCCGGCCACGGCCGGCCCGGCGATCGCCGCGATCACCGGCTTGTCGAGCTCGAGCCGGGTCGGCCCCAGGGGACCGCGGGGGATCTCACCGCCGTTGCCATGCGGCCCGGCCGGCGGGATGTCGAGCTCGCCCAGCGGGTAGTCGGCGTTCAGGGTGGAGACGAACTTGAGGTCCCAGCCGGCACAGAAGGCACCGCCCTCGCCGTAGAGCACCGCGACCCGCGCCTCGGGGTCGGCGTCGAAGTCGAGGAAGGCCCGAGTTAAGGCGTCCGCGCTCTTCGGATCCATGGCGTTGCGCGCTTCCGGGCGATCGTGGATGACCGTCCAGACGTGTCCGTCCTTTTCGATTCTCACCGTCATGCTTGCCGTCTCCCTGGTTCCTGGCTGCCGCTATCAGACAGGCGAGCGGGGATCTTGGCAAACGTGGATCGAGGCCCGGCCCCGAATTCCTTTCTGGAATCAAGAACGGCTCAGGTCGCGCGGACCTGAGCCGTGGATCTTGAGCTCTCTCCTGAAAGAAAGGTCGGTCAGCGGCCGTGGGAGCGCCAGCGCTGGACGATTTCGCGGACGAAGTCCTCGTCTTCGTTCGGGCTCTGCCAGGAGGTCGTGAAATCGGCCGTCTCGCTGCGCGGACGGCGGTCCTCCGGCAAGGGGTCGAAGCAGAGGCGCATCGGCACCGAGACACCCTCGCCCACGGCGATGGCCTCGCCGTTGCCGAGCGACGGCAGCGACTGCTCGAAGCCCTGAGAGGAGTCCGAGATGATCGCGCGCAGGATCTCCTGGTCGAACTGGTTGGTCATCCGCATGGCGAAGACGGTGTTGCACTGGGACAGGATCTCGGTCGCGATCTCAGAGGGGCGCTGGCTGACCAGGCAAAGCGAGACGCCGTACTTGCGACCCTCCTTGGCGATCCGCGCCAGCGCGATCTTGGTCGGCTCGAAGCCCAGGCCGTTCTGCGCCGCATAGCGGTGCGCCTCTTCGCAGACCAGCAGGACCGG
>JASJAL010000166.1 GCA_030067055.1 Kiloniellales bacterium
ACATCCGACCGAAGTTGGATCACAGCTTGCATGCGTGGCTCCCGTCTGACCTATTCCTGGCCCGAGGCGTCGCCGATAGCAGTCCCAAGGTTCTGGTTGGCACCGGCGCAAGGCGCAGATACCGCCGCGGTGCGCTGCCAAAACCTCGAGGCCTGCAGGCGAATAGTCGCCGCCATTGGAGGCCTGAGCTCCTCTTTCATGGTCAGGGATTGGGACGTCGAGTATGGGTTGCCAGTCATTTAGCGGCAACCAAGTATTGAGACCGCGGCTGAAAGTTCCCTGGGGCGAAAAGGGTCCAAAAAGTTGTCACAGCCGTGGTTTGCCTGCCCGTACGTCTTCCTGAACGATGGGCACAACTATCTTCGTCTTTCGCCAGGTGGCGCTGTGCAACAAGTTTGTCTCCAGATACATAGCCCAAAAGGCATATCTATTGAAGCTGGGGAGATTCCGTAGTCGTCTAGGCGAAAATCTGGTCGCGGGCCCGCCAACTTGGCGGTGGTCAACACCTGCAGGGCAGTTGGCCGCAAGCTGCCTTTGCCTGCCGCCCACGCGGGAGAGTAAGCTCACCTTCCTGAATGGCGGCGATTCTGCGGCCATTGCGGGCGCCGGGGCAGGCGCAAGAGGGGGAAAGCAGGCAGAGATGACCGACGAGAGATCCTACAAGTATCCGGAGTTTGCCGACCCGATGGTACGGCCCCGCTACGTCGGCCTGCCGACCTTCATGCGCGCGCCCTACGAAGAGGATCTCTCGGCGGTCGATATCGCCCTGGTCGGCATCCCCTTCGACGGCGGCGTCACCAATCGCCCAGGCGCCCGCCACGGCCCCCGGGAGATCCGCAACCAATCCAGCCTGATGCGCCGGATCAACCAGGCCACGGGGATCGATCCCTTCGCGCTCTGCCGCATCGCCGACACCGGCGACGCCTGGGTCGAGCAACCCTTCGAGCTCGAGGGCGCGTTGGAAGAGATCGCCGCCTTCTATCGGCGACTCCACGCCACCGGCACGGTCCCGGTCTCCGCCGGCGGCGACCACTCGGTCACCCTGCCGGTGTTCCGCGGGATCGCCGCCGAACGACCGGTGGGCATGGTTCACTTCGACGCCCACTGCGACACCGGCGACGACTACCTCGGATCCAAGTTCCACCACGGCGCGCCCTTCAAGCGCGCGGTCGAGGAGGGCTTGCTCGACCCCAAGCGCACCGTTCAGATCGGCATCCGCGGAGCGATCAACGATCCAGATATCTGGAGCTTCAGCCACGAATCGGGCATGCGCGTGGTCTACATGGAAGAGCTCTATGAACGCGGCCCCAAGGACGTGATCGAAGAAGCGCGCGGGATCGTCGGGGACGGCCCGACCTACGTCAGCTTCGACGTCGATGGTCTGGACCCGGTCTTTGCGCCCGGCACAGGAACCCCGGAGTGCGGCGGCTTCTCGGTCATCGAGGCGCAGCTCATGATCCGAGGCCTGCGGGGCCTGAACCTGGTCGGCGGCGACGTCGTCGAGGTCGCGCCGCCCTTCGATCCCAGCGGCAATACCGCCCTGGTTGGCGCTACCATCCTCTACGAGATCCTCTGCGTGGTCGCGGATTCGGTAGCGGCCCACAAGACCGGTTAGAGCCGCTTCGGCTCTCTTTCATAAAGTGCCGGGCGCCGGTCCTTGAGATAAGGGATGGCATTGCGCGAATCGGCGTAGTCCGCTGGGTCGATTTCGGCGACCAGATAGGCTTCGCTGCGGCCGGATTGGATCAAGGGATCACCGTCCGGCGCGATGACGCAGCTCATCCCACAATAGGTCAACTCGCCTTCCTGGCCGCAGCGGTTGGCGTAGGCGATAAAGACATGGTTCTCGAAAGCCCGCGCCGGCACCATCTGCTCGGCGACGTTCTCGTAGGGGCGCATCAGTGCTGTCGGAACCGCGATCAGATCGGCACCGGCCAGCGCCAGGGCTCGCACCGCTTCAGGGAACTCGACGTCGTAGCAGATCAGGAGTCCGAGGGTTAGCCCGCCGAGCTCGACCAGCATGAGCGCGTCACCGGAGGAAAAGATACGCTTCTCCTCCGGCCCGAAGAGGTGGGTCTTTCGATAGTTGGCGCGGGCGGCCCCGGTTCCGTCGACCAGAAGTGCCGCGTTGTAGAGCTTCTTGCCCGCCGCCTCCGGATAGCCGTAGAGCAGCGCCACCCCGGTCTCCGCCGCAATCTCGGCGGCCCGTTTTGACGCCGGCCCGCGGGCGGGCTCCGCCAGGTCGCGCAGCTGATCGCCGAGGTTGTATCCGGTCAGGTAGAGTTCCGGTGCGATCAGCAAGTCGATACTCTCGGCGGCCGAGCGCCGGGCTGCCATTGCCAGGCGCTCGAGGTTAGCCCTCGGGTCGCCAGGGACACCGGTGTCCTGCAGCAAGGCTATGCGCATGTCATTCCTCTCCCGGCCCCAGGGCGCCGAGCAGGCGCGGCAGATTGCCGATACGGCCGACCAGAGAGAACTTGAGGGCGGCCGGCAGGGCAAAGAGGACGGCGGCGACCGCCATCACCGGGGTGTAGCCATATCGCAGGCTGTTGAAGATCTTGATCGGCAGGGTCTCAACGGTGAAGCCTGCCACCATGCAGGCCACGATATACCCGTTGAGGCTGAGCACAAAGGCAAAGGCATAGCTGGAGACCATATTGGGCCGGACCAATGGCAGGACGAACGGTCTGGCCGGAACTATTCCTCGGGCGGCTCGCCCAGGAGCTTCGCAACCCCGCGGAAGGTGTTGGTGATGAAGTCGCCGAGCGAAGACAGCGGCGTGCCGGCAACGTGAAGGCCGACGGCGCCGATCAGGATGACCATCGTAATCAGCAATGCATATTCGTCGGCTACGGAGCCGCGCTCGCTGATCCAGAAATCCCTTAGCAATCCTCGCATCCGAACCATAGTTAGGGAGAAGCAAGCTTCATGGCGCTCTGCCGAAAGTTCAGGCAGAAGCACAAGTCCTTTGGAGATCAAGGAAAGTCTAGTGCTTTCCCTTCCCTTCCGACTCCACTTAGCATTCTCCCATCCCTTCCCCCGTTAACCGTATCTATAATTACCGCCAGAATAGCCGTATTAATTCTTCCCTCTATACTAAGGCATCCATTTAAACAGTCAATATTTATCCGTGAATTTTGCGTTGAATTGCAGTATTGAGTACTAAAACCCAAGCGCGAGTAATTCCAGCTTTGCACCAAGGAAGATCCCGGCCTGGCGCGATTCGTGGCGCGATAATCTTCCTGGCCTGACTCACCAATAGTAGAATAAAATCTTCGTGATCGATTCGTAAGCCTGTCATCGCGGGCGCGGCTTTTACGAAGCGGCTGCGCTGGTACTAGCGGAGCTTTGCTATGCGAAACGGCCTCGCCACCCGATCCGGCTTGCTCTTTGGCGATGACCGACTGTTACAGCTGGAACGGCGTTGGATCCGGCACTTCTCGACCTTCGAACACACCCGCGATGACGCGGCCAGACGGCAGGCGCAGGCCCATTTGGATGAGATCGAGCGGGACATTGCCATGACCCCTGCCGAAAGCCGCCTGGGTATGGCGGTTAAAATCCGCTGTTGCCTCGGGCGAGAAGAGCGGGAAATCGATTGTCGGCCCTGGGCCGAGATGTTGAAGAGCCTGCTCAGCGACCTCGACGGCTGAAGCCCACGAAATCCCTGAAATCGACTGCGAGTCGTTCGCAATCTCGGGCAGCCATACCACTGGCAAGTTCTCCGCCCCTGCGGCAAAATGCGCTGCACGAATCTGGCAACAGCGGGGAACGCCAGGCTCGGATGCTTTGGCGAGCCTCTGCGTATCACTCGAATGGGCCTTGCCTCCGAGCGTTGTCGGGTGCTAACGGCTCGCCACAAATTCGAACGATTTTGGCCTTTGTTAACCATATTGATCGCCTAGGGTTTCAGGACGAGGATAGGTGTCGATGGGAACGACGGGGGAAGGGCCCATGATTAAAAACTCGATCGTCTCTTGGACTTTAGTCCTCTTCGTTTTGGCGCTCGGCGTGGCATTGCCGCAAACGGAGCTTGCCGCCAACGACGAGCCGGCCAACGGAAAGGCGCGTAGCTTCCTCGCCTCACTCAGCGAACGAGCGATCCACGTCGCCCAGGACAAGGCCGCCCCGAGAGACGACCGCGAAGCGCGCATTCGCGCAATTCTCCGGGAAGGTTTCGACCTGAAGGTCCTGGCCCGCCTGGTTCTCGGAAAGCACTGGCGGAAGTTGGACAAGGCGCAGCGCAGTGAATTTGTCGGCGTCTTCGAGGACGCCATGGTCCAGCAAACCCTGACCATATTTGGCAGGTACACCGGTCAGACCTTCGACATCGTCAAGGTCGGCGCCGACCGAACGAACCCGCGGCTGATCGCCATCTTGACGAACGTCGCACGATCCAACGGGGCGCTGGCAAAGGTCAACTGGCGGATCCGTAAGGACGGTGAAGGCTATAAGATCGTCGATATCGTCGCGGAGGGCGTCAGCATGGCTCTGACCCTTCGCCAGGAGTACAGCGCGGTGATCGAGAGGTCGGGCGGAAAGGTCGAAGGCCTGATCAAGGAACTGCGGAAATCCTCCGCCTGAATTGAGACTGATCCTGCCCTGCCGGACA
The DNA here is from genome assembly GCA_030067055.1 of Kiloniellales bacterium. The sequence goes on from JASJAL010000166.1 coordinate 4,613, forward strand.
GGGCGAATCGGGGAGGCCTGTGCTAGCCTGCAACCGCCGCCGCGGTTCCGGAGGGAGCTGCGTCGGCCGTTGCCGTTAGGCCCGACGAGGCGGCCCCGCGACCATGACCGATTCCGACAAGACACTCACCTACGCCGAGCACCTGCGGCTTGACCGGCTGCTCTCGAGCCAGGAGCGCCAGAGCGCCCTGAAGGGCCAGCCGGCTCATGACGAGATGCTCTTCATCATCGTGCACCAGGCCTACGAACTCTGGTTCAAGCTGATCCTCTTCGAGCTCGACCGGATCCAGGAGATCTTCGCCGGCCCGGTCGCCGACGACCGCGAGATCGGCCAGGCGGTCCACGGCCTGTCGCGCATCACTCGGATCCAGAAGCTGCTGATCGAGCAGCTCGACGTCATGGAGAGCATGACGCCGCTCGACTTCCTGGACTTCCGCGACCTGCTGTTCCCGGCCTCGGGCTTCCAGAGCCTTCAGTTCCGCCTGTTGGAAACCCGCCTGGGCCTGACCCGGGCCGAGCGCCTGACCTACGCCGAAAAGCCTTACGACGCCATGCTCTCCGAACCGGAGCGCGCGCGCATCGCCGAGGCCGAGGCGGCCCCTTCCCTCGTCGACCAGGTCCAGGCCTGGCTGGAGCGGACGCCCTTCGTCAGCCAGGCCGGCTACGAGTTCAGCGCCGCCTACCGCGAGGCCGTGCTCCGCGCCCTGGGCAGCGACCAGGAGGCGATGCGCCGCAACCCCTCCCTCGTGGAGGCAGCCCTCGAGGCCGAGCTCGCCGCCCTCGATGCGGCCCTCACCCGCTTCGAATCGATCTTCGACGAGGCGGCCCACGCCAAGCTGGCCGCAGAGGGCGCCTGGCGGCTCAGCGCCAAGGCCCTGCAGGCGGCGCTCTTCATCAACCTCTACCGTGACGAGCCGGTGCTGCAGCTGCCCTTCCGGCTCTTGAGCGTCCTGATGGACATGGACGAGAACCTGACCACCTGGCGCTATCGCCATGCCCTGATGGCCCAGCGGATGATCGGTCGCAAGGTCGGCACCGGCGGTTCCTCGGGCTTCGACTACCTGCGCCGGACCGCCGAGCGGCACCGGGTCTTCGGCGACCTCTTTGCGCTCTCGACCTATTTCCTGCCGCGCTCTCAGCTGCCGCCCCTGCCGGAGGCTCTGCGCCGGTCCATGGGCTATAGCTATTCCGAGCAATCGTCGTGAGCTGGAAAGCCGGGTTCCGGCGCTTCCGCGAGGCGGACCCGGAGCGTCTGCATTTCGCCGCTCATAGCCACCACTACTGGCCCGACGTTGCCTTCGCAGCGCAGCAGCGCTGCTGGGAGGACGCCGCGCGCCTGGCCGACCGCAAGTGGGAGACGATCTTCGGCGAGATCGTTCCACGCGCCCAGGCCGGCATCGCCGGGATCCTGAATCTGAGCGATCCCGCCAGCCTCGCCTTCGGGCCGAACACCCACGGCTTCCTGCTGCGGCTTCTGTCCTGCCTGCCCCAGCACCGAGCGATCAAGGTCCTGACCAGCGACGGCGAGTTCCACAGCTTCGAGCGCCAGCTCCGGCGCCTGGAGGAGGCCGGCCGCACCGAGGTGACCCGCATTCCGACCGAGCCCTTCGAGAGCTTCAGGCAGCGCTTCGCCGCGGCGGCGGCCGAAGGCGGCCGGGATCTGTTTTACCTGAGCGAGGTCTTCTACAACTCCGGCTACGCAGTCCCGGACCTGCCCGGCATCGTCGCCGCGGTGCCCGAGCCGGAAGCGCTGGTGGTGATCGACGGCTACCACGGCTTCCTCGCCCGCCCGACCGATCTCTCGGCGATCGAGGACCGGGCCTTCTACATGAGCGGCGGCTACAAGTACGCCATGGCCGGCGAAGGCGTCTGCTTCCTCCACTGCCCGCCCGGCCGGGCCGAACGCCCGCCGGACACCGGCTGGTTCGCCGCCTTCGGTGCCCTGACCGCAAAGGCCGAGGGCCGGGTGCCATACGGCGCGGACGGCTCCCGCTTCCTGGGTGCGACCTTCGATCCAGTCGGGATCTATCGCCAGGCCGCGGTGCTGGACTGGCTGGCGGCGGAGGGAATCTCGGCGGCGGCCATCCACGACCACGCCGTCGCTCTGCAGGAGGCCTTCGTCTCCGCGCTGCCCGCACTCGGGATTCCGGGCCTCTCGGCGGACAACCTCGTCGTGCCTCTATCGGAGGCGAGCCGCGGCAACTTCCTCACCTTCCGCACGCCGCGGGCCGGCACACTCTACGAAGCCCTGCTGGCACGAAACATCGTCACCGACCACCGCGGCGACCGCCTGCGCTTCGGCTTCGGGATCTACCAAGACGAAGCAGATGTAGCGGCTTTGGTGGAGCGACTTGGCCGCCTCCAGGCCGAGACCTAACCAGCCAGGGCCTTGCGCAGGACCTCGTTGACCAGCTTGGGGTTGGCCTTGCCCTGGGTCGCCTTCATGACCTGGCCGACGAACCAGCCGATCACCTTCTCGTTGCCGGAGCGGAACTGTTCAACCTGACCCGGGTTCTCGGCAACGATCCTGGCGACGATGGCTTCGATCTCGCCCGAATCGCTGATCTGCTTCAGGCCCTTTTGCTCAACGATCTCAGCGGCCTGCTTGCCGGTCTTCCACATCTCGTCGAAGACCTCCTTGGCCAGGCGCCCGGAGAGCGTGCCGTCGCCCACCAGGTCGATCAGGCCGCCCAGCGCCGCGGCGTCGACCGGCGTTTGGGCCAGCTCCAGGTCGTTGCGGTTGAGAGCGCCGAAGAGCTCGCCCATCACCCAGTTGGCCGCAACTTTCGGGTCGCGGCCGTCGGCCGCCGCCTCGAAATAGGCCGCCGTCTCGCGGTCGGCGACCAGCACGCCGGCGTCGTAGGGCGAGAGCCCGAAGTCGGCGATGAAGCGCTGCTTCTTGTCGTCGGGCAACTCAGGCAGGCCAGCCTCGATCTCGGAGACCCAGGCAGGATCGAGCTCGAGCGGCAGCAGGTCCGGGTCGGGGAAGTAGCGGTAGTCGTGCGCCTCCTCCTTGCCGCGCATGGAGCGGGTCCGGCCCGTGTTGGAATCGAACAACCGGGTCTCCTGGACGATCGCCTCGCCCCCCTCCAGCAGACCGACCTGGCGCTTGGCCTCGAACTCGATCGCCTGCTGGACGAAGCGGATGGAGTTGACGTTCTTGATCTCGCAGCGGGTGCCGAGTGGGTCGCCCGGCTTGCGTACCGAGACGTTGACGTCGCAGCGCAGGGAGCCTTCCTCCATGTTGCCGTCGCAGGTGCCGAGGTAGCGCAGGATCGAGCGCAGCTTGTGCAGGTAGGCACCGACCTCCTCGGGCGAACGCAGGTCCGGCTTGGAGACGATCTCCATCAGCGCGACCCCGGAGCGGTTGAGGTCGATGTAGGACTTGGTCGGATGCTGATCGTGCAGCGACTTACCGGCGTCCTGCTCGAGATGCAGGCGCTCGATGCCGATCTCTCGGCTCGAGCCGTCTTCCATGTCGAGGGTGACGCAGCCCTCGCCCACTATGGGCTCGAGGTACTGGGAAATCTGATAGCCGGCCGGCAGGTCGGCGTAGAAGTAGTTCTTCCGCTCGAAGACCGAGTGCAGGTTGATCTTGGCCTTGAGGCCGAGGCCGGTCTTGATCGCCTGCTCGACGCAGGCTCGGTTGAGCACCGGCAGCATCCCAGGCAGGGCCGCATCGACCAGCGAGACCTGGGTGTTGGGCTCGGCCCCGAAGGCCGTCGCCGCGCCGGAGAAGAGCTTGGCGTCGGAGACGACCTGGGCATGGACCTCCAGCCCGATCACCATCTCCCAGCTGCCCGTTTGCCCTTCGATCACCGCCATGCCGCCACTCCGTTCTTCTTCAACCGGCCTCTAGGATTCACTCGTCGTCATGGCCGGGCTTGACCCGGCAATCCATGGTGCCGCCCACTCGATGGATGCCCGGATCTCGCAATGCGCCGCGCGTACGCGCTCCGGGCATGACAGTCGAACTTGAGCTCAGCTAACGAGACCGCCGGAACGTCTTCCAAGGTCCATTAGTTATCACCGCCTGCGGGGCGGCACCAGCCCCACCAGCAGTGCAGACCGGGTACCGCATGGGTACCAAGACACACAAGCGGACGCTGCATTGTCACTGTGACAAATTGCTTGTTTTCAGATGTTTATAGATTCGCCATGCTTCCTACTCTGAATCCCATCCGGACAACGAGACGAATGATGCCCGAGCTTCTGGGGCCGCTCTTGACCTTCTGTTTCTCGACCTCGATCACCCCGGGGCCGAACGTCGTCATGGTGACTGCCTCGGGCGCGACCTTCGGCTTTCGCCGGACCCTGCCGCACCTGCTGGGCATCGCCCTCGGGTTCCCGGTCCTGGTGGTCGCCATCGGGCTGGGCCTGGGCGCGGCCTTCCAGGCGCTGCCGGTCCTGCACGACGGACTGAAGGTCGTCGGCTCGGCCTACCTGCTCTACCTCGCCTGGCGGATCGCGACGGCCGAGCGGCCCAGCGAGGGCCGGGCCGGCGGCCGGCCGCTGACCTTCCTCCAGGCCGCGGCCTTCCAGTGGGTCAACCCCAAGGCCTGGGTGATCGCGGTGGGCGCGGTCAGCGCCTTCTCCAGCCTCGAGCTCTCGCCCCTGGCCAACGCCCTGATGATCGCCATGGTCTTCGGCGCCATGGCCTTCCCCTGCTCCGCCCTCTGGG
>JASJAL010000167.1 GCA_030067055.1 Kiloniellales bacterium
TCCGGAGTGCAGAAGCCCATGACGTGCTCGACGCCGGCCCGGTTGTACCAGCTGCGGTCGAACAGCATGATTTCGCCGGCGGCCGGGAAGTGGGGCATGTAGCGCTGCATGTAGAGCTGCGTCTTCTGCCGTTCGGTCGGGGCCGGCAAGGCGACGACCCGGAAGACGCGCGGACTGACGCGTTCTGTGATGCGCTTGATGACCCCGCCCTTGCCGGCGGCGTCCCGGCCCTCGAAGACCACCGCGACTCTTAAGCCCTTTTCAACGACCCAGGTCTGGAGCCGGCAGAGCTCGACCTGGAGCTTCTCGAGCCTCTTGTCGAATTCCTGCCTCGACATTCTCTTCTTTTTGGGCTTGTCCTTCGCCGTTTCCGCTTTCTTCGAACTCTTTTTCGACATGGCGTCAGATCTCCCTGTGCTTTTTCGATCCTGCCGCGAGGGGAAAGACCGCCCACGGCTTGACCCGTTTCATTGATCGGCCCAAGCCAAGGCGGTCGAGGCTAGAGCCACGGTATTGCGGGTCAGGGGCATCGGTCTATCCGTTTCGCGCAAAGGACCTGGCTGGGTTCTGATCCGGATAACGATCATATTGCCTGTTCTCTTCGCGTGAACGAAGTGCGCCGGTCCGAATCTAGGACCCCGGTCGGGGGAAAGGTTGCGTAAATCGGATAGACGAAGCATCGAGGATTCAGCTCTACTTGCAAAAACCGGCGTTGCGGATCTCTTCAAGCGGAGCTCCCTTTGCTGGGATTCTTGTCCGGTATTCAAGGGTTTGCGTGAGAGAAGAGGTCATAGGGGCCAGCACAGCTTTCTCAAATCTTGAGCCGCGATAGAGGGTTCAGATTGCGCCCGATTGGCGCATAGTCTAGGAAGTAAGAGTTCGTTGAGGGACGGATGTACGGTCGGGCAATCAGACTCAGTCAGTTTATCGCCGCTCGAGGCCGAGCAACGTCTTGTTGGCTCTGGCCGTCTTTCGGCCAGCGTGTCACCGCGAAGGAGTGTACAAAATGACTCGAACAATCCCCTGGTGTCTCGCAGTGGCCCTGGCCGCAGCCGTGAGTCTCGGCTCTGGGACCTTGTCTGCGCAGCAGCTGTCGCAATCGAGCCTGACCGATGCTGAGGTCGATCAGCGGCTGCGCTTCCTGGAACAGCGCCTGGACGACAGCAGGACCCACGGACAGATCTGGTGGTACACCTGGTTGACCCTCAATGGCGGCAGCGCTATCGCGAACACTGCCATGGCGGCAGGCACTGGCGACCACGACGACACCGTCTCGCACGCCGTCCAGGCTGCGCGCGCCACGATCGGCACGGCAAACATGCTGCTCGATCCCCTCGAGGCGCGGCACGGTGCCGACAACATCCGTGACCTGCCAGAAGGAACCCGCGAGGAAAAACTGGCCAAGCTGCGCCTGGCCGAGGACCAGCTGAAGCGCAACGCCGAGCGGACGGATACCCGCTACGATTGGAAGCGGTATGCTGGGAACGCCGCAATTAATGCCGCGGCCGGCGGCATCATCGCGGCCTGGGCTGAGGAGGGCGAGGCCTGGCAGGTCGGCGTTACCGGCTTCCTTGGCGGCCTTGCCATGCTCTGGTCCGAGCCCTGGAACCCGAACAACGACTGGGAGGACTACCAGAAGCTGTCCGGTGGGAGCACCAGCGAACTCGAAATCGACATCATACCGACGGCCCGGCGGGACGGCGGTGGTCTTGCCGTCCGCCTGTCCTGGTGACGGATCAGAAGCCTCTAGCAAACAACAGAAGTTCAAGCTTGGGCCGCCGCCGAGTTGCACGCTCGGCGCGCGGCCCTCGTACTTTCTGACGGCGACACCGTCTGACGGGAAACCATCGCCTTGCTGCGTAGTGGTCGCAGATGGACATCGCGTACGGTAGACATGCCGGCCCGGCCTGTCTTCGGTCAGAGGTAAACCAGTTGTCCTATATCCCTGAAATGGCTCGTTTTTTTTGCGCTCGATTGACTCCGAGTGAGCGGAGTTTGGCCTAGCGATCCGTTTCGCCATGGACTAAAGTTCAATGGCGGGAGCGTTTCCTATGTTGGATCCTGGTCGAGGCCAGGGCCACATGGGGCAGGCAAGAAAAGCGAGCAATGGGGGGAGGCTGTCGGCGATGGGGTTGGCGATCTGCCAACGATTGACGACTTGGCGCGGCGCGACGCCGATTGCTGCTGCGTGCCTGCGCCCCTGGATCTGGAGCCTGCGACCGGCGGGCGCCTGGCGATGAGGATGATGGCGATGGCATTCAAGTCCGGAACTTTTCGGTCTCTGACGCTGCTCTGTGCCCTCGGGGCTGCGACTATGGGTTGTGAAGAGAAGGACCCGGACGAAGCGGCACAACCGCTTCCGCGTCCGGTCTCCTTCGTGAATCTCGAACTCACCAATCCGCGGCTCAACACGCTGGTCGCCGGGTCGGTCGAGTCCTGGAAAAAGGAGATGATCGGTCACCGGGTGTCTGGCCGAGTCAATTTCGTTCGCGAACCGGGCGAGAATATTGTGGGCCGCATATTCGGCGACGACGGCGAGATCCTCGAGCCGGGCACGACCATCGGCTCGATCGACAACGATCGCTACCTCTTGCGCGTCAGGGAAGCGGAGGCGCAGGTCAGGAGCGCTGAGGCCAAAGCCGAGTCGATCCGCGTGGAGTTGGAGAAGACCATCCCCAATTTGCTGAGCGAGGAACAGGCGGAATTCGACCGCGCAAAGAAAGAAGACGCGCGCCAGCAACAGCTCTTGAAAGACGGCGCCGGCGTGCCGAAGCAAGCCGATATCGCCCGCGCAGCTCTCCGGGAATCCGAGGCCCGGCTCGGCCAGGTGCAGTCCAGAAAAGCGGAGATCGAGAGCGAGCTCGCGTCGGCCGAGGCCGAAATGGTGCAGGCCATGGAGGTGCTGCAACAGGCGAAGGTCGACCTCGCCGACACCCAGCTGCATTCTCCCTTCAACGGGCAGATCTCTAAGGTTCATGTGATTCCGGGCGGCTTCGTCGAACAGGGCCAGCCCGTGGTGACCGTGCAGATGATGGATCCGGTCAAGATCCAGGTTGCCGTCTCGCCGGATACCGACCGCAGGGTGAACTACAACGATATCCTTAAGGTCTATGCCGAGGGATCAGAGGAGCCGCTCAACGGCTGGGTCTGGAAGAAAGACGCCGTTGCCGACGCTTCGACGCGGACCTTCATAGTTACGCTGCTGGTCCGCAATCGTCAGATCGAGGTCGATCCTCCAGAGCAACTCGGTGACGTGGATGCCTATCCGACCAGCGATATCTTGCCCGTCGATTCCGAGCATGACGATGGGGCGCCACCCTACTTCGTCGACGAGTTGACCCTGCACAAGGATGAGCAGGGTTACTTCGTTTGGAAGGTGGAGGGCCTGACCGTCGCCGATCTCAAAGGCACCTTCGACCCCTTCTTCAAGGTGAAGAAGCTTCGCGTGTCGCCTGGCAGCCGTCGTATGCCATTTCTGCAGACTTTTACCTATCGAGAGCTGGCAGATATCGGGGAGCTCAATCCGAGTATGGATCTCATCGCCTCGGGTTTGCCGACCAAGGTCGAGGATGGCGCTTCGGTTTATCTCTCGCGCAAGCGCTGGCTCTTGCGGCCGGGCGAACTGGTCAAGGTCGACCTCCGAAGCGGGCAGATCCCGCCCGGGTTCTACGTGCCGGTGCAGGCGATCATCAAAGAAGACGCGGATCATCACGTCTTCGTCGTGACCGAACAGGCGAACGGCGCGCAGGAGGCAAAGAAAGTCGCCGTGCGCGTCGGCGATACCATCGGAACCTTCCAAGGCATCGAGCCTGTCACCGACGGCGATCTTGCCGAAGGCATGAAACTGATCGTCGAGGGTGCTCACTATCTGCGTGACGGCGAGGCCGTAAACGCCTTCTTCGAAGTGGAGCAGGCGCTGTGAATCTTCCGAAGTTCGCGCTCGAGCACAAGCCGATCGTCCTCGGCTTCGCCCTTCTTTTGCTCATTTGGGGCTTGAACGTCTTCCTGACCGCACCGCGTCGCGAGGACCCTGAATTCCTGATCCGGGAAGCGGTGGTGAACACCGAGTGGCCCGGTGCGACCGCTCAACAGGTCGAAGAACTGGTGACCGACAAAATCGAGGTCGCCGCCGCCAACATCAAGCAGGTGCGGCGGGTGCAGTCGACGAGCTCTGTCGGGAAGTCCACGGTTCAGGTCACGACCATCGACGATGTCACGGATACTGCGTCGATCTGGACGAAGCTGCGCGCGGAAATGGCGCTGATCGCGCCGGACCTTCCGGAAGGCGCCTCGCCGCCAGCGGTCGACGATAACTTCGGAGACACGGCCGCATTGGTCTTGGCCATCTATCAGGACCCGGAATCCGCTGAAAGGCGGCGCTACACGCCAAAGGAAATGGAGATCTTCGCGAGACGCCTACGCGATCGCCTGATGGATATACGGCCGACGGAGACGGATGCGGACGGACGCCTCGTGCCCATCACCACTGCGCCGGCCTATGTGGCGCGTCTCGATCTCTACGGCGTACAGCGTGAAGTCATTTACCTGGAAACCGATGCCGGCGTTTGGAGCCAGCTCAAACTTACGACCGAAGAACTGCAGCAGCTTCTCGCCCAACGCAACGTGGTTGCACCCGCCGGAACCTTCAACACCGAGACCGATCGGGTTCATACCCGGCTATCCGGCAACTTTGACGCGGCGCGCGAGATCGACAGCGTGGTCGTTGGCCGGGTCGCCTCCGGTGCCGAAAATCCCGGACGGCAAACCCTTGCCGAGCTAAAGAGGGACATCGAGGCGGGCGAAGGAGTCGATTCGGGACGGCCGGCGTCCTTCGAAGTTCCGGTCTATCTGGACGACCTGCGGATCAACGTCACCCGCGGCTACGCGGATCCACCCGAAACTCTGGCGCGCTTTGGCGATAGCGAGATCTCGGCCGACGCCATCGCTTTGTCCTTCACCATGAAGTCGGGCACCAACATCACCTGGCTGGGCGAGGAGGTCGACCGGCTGTTGGCGACCCAACGCGACACCTTTTTGCCGCCGGACATCGTGGTCCATACGGTCTCGGATCCGCCCTTCTTCGTCGAAAAGAAGATCAGCGACGTCGTGGACAACCTGATCGAAGCCGTCGTTCTGGTCTTGCTGATCCTGGGATTGCTGGCGGGTCCGCGGGTTGCCCTGGTCACGGCTGCCTCGGTTCCTTTGATCATGCTGAGTTCGCTGGCATTGATGCGGATCTGGAATATCGAGATCGAACAGATTTCGCTCGCGGCGCTCATCGTTTCCCTGGGTCTGTTGGTCGACAACGCCATCGTGACCTGCGAGAACACCACCCAGTTCCTCAACCGAGGAATGGACCGCGAGCAAGCCGTCATCGAAGGCTGCAATCAGGTGGGCACTTCGCTGCTGTGGTCCTCGCTGACGACGATCAGCGTTTTCATTCCCATGACCTTTGCGCTACCCGCCGATATCGGGGAGTACGTCTTCAGCCTGCCGGTGGTGGTCACCTTGACCTTGAGCGTCAGCTGGCTTTGCGCCATGACGGTGACGCCAATCCTCAACTATTATGTGCTGGTCCCTACGGACGGCCGGATGCCCGTCGCTGCCCTTGCCACTTGGGTCCGGGGCAAACTTGGCGGCGGTGGCAAGAAGGAGGAAGACACAAAGAGCGTCACGGACGGGGAGCCCGCAAAGCCCGCTGCTTGGTACCTGCCCCTGTGTCGCTTCGCGATGGCCGGACGCATTCCGACCATCGGCGTTGCCTTCGCCCTGCTGGTCGGTGCGCTCGCGCTGCCGGTGAAGCCGTCGTTCTTTCCGTTCTCCGATCGCAATCAGTTCACCGTCGACATCTGGGTGCCGACCACGTCGCCAATCTATCGGACCAACGAGGTGGCCAAGCAGGTTGAGACCCTGCTGCAGCGGCTGAGCAGCACGACATGGCAAGATGGGGAATGGATTCCTCTCACGGATGAGAACGGCGAGCCGGTCAAGCGCCTCAACAACATGCTGGTCTATGTCGGCACTGGTGGCGCACGCTTCTACACGGGCCTCGATCCGGGGCCGCAGACACCACGATTCGCGAACATCATCGTCAACGCCAGGAGCTACGATGACGTGGATCCCTTCGTGGCAGATATCCGCCGGGGGGCCTGGGCCGGCGTCGGCGAGCCCGGCAGCGAGGATTTCTTGCCTCCGATCGCGGGCGCCCGTGTCGTGCCCCGGCAGCTGGTCATGGGCACGCCTGTTCCCTCTCCGATCGAATACCGCCTCCACGGGCCGCGCCTGGGCAGCGAAAAAGTGCTGCGCTATTACGGCAACAAGATGAAGGACGTGCTTCGCGACAGCGGCTACGTCTGGGACGTGCACGACAGTTGGGGTGAACTTGGATTTCAGTATGATGTGAACTTGAAGCCGGCGGAGGCGAACATGGCGGGCGTCACCAATGATACGGTGGCGCACACCTTGAACGCCTACTACAGCGGCTTCTATCTGACGACTTTCCGCGAAGGCGACCGGGAGCTCCCGGTTATGCTTCGCTTGCCTCCGGAGCAACGGCGCAAGCTCGAGAACGTCGAGAGCGCCTTCGTGGAAGGCTACTCTGGAAAGGTCCCGCTGAACTCGGTGGCGGAGTTCGACCTGACGCGGGTCCCGGTCGAGATCACTCGCTATCAGCGCGAGCGAGCGATGCGCATCAGGGCACGCCCGGAAGCCGGGCTTCTGGCACGGGACATTCTTTCGCAGCTGAAACCGCAAATGGACGCGATCGAAGCGGAGCTGCCGCCCGGCTATCGCATCGAGGACGGCGGTATCGAGGAAGAGGCACTGAAAGGCGAACGCGGCAACGCGACCTCGCTGATGGTCGGTCTCATCCTCGTGGTGTTCTGCCTGCTGCTGCAGTACAACTCGGCGATCAAGCCGCTGCTGGTCATTCTCACGGTTCCGCTGTCCATTATCGGTGCGATGCTGGGACTTTGGATCCGCGACATCCCGATGGGCTTCATGGAGACTCTTGGGTTCCTGGCGCTCTTCGGTACCGTTCTGAATGCGGCGATCTTGTTGATCGATTTCACGGAACAGCAGATCAAGCAGAAGCTTGCCGAGGGTGACGGTATTGCGCCGCCCGGAGAGCGCTCTTATTGCGGCCTGACCCGCGAGGCTTTTCGCGCCACTTTGGCCGAGGCCGGGCGAGCTCGCTTGATGCCGATCTTCCTGACGACGGCGACGACCGTTGCGGGCTTGACTTCTCTCATGTTCGGCGGCGGGCCCTTGTTCAAGGGTCTGGCGACAGCATTCGCGTCGGGCCTGATAGTAGGCAGCGCGATCACGCTCTTCGTCTTGCCCGCGCTGATGGCGCTTTTCGTCGAGAACTTCCGCTTCCAGCTGGTCAAACTGCCGGAACCGGAGAAGCTGTCGGGCGAGCCGGCTTCAGCCCCGGCCGAATAGGGTAGGCGCCGCCGAATGCGGCGCCGTCCCGGACATATCTCTGCCTGAGAAGGCGGAGCGCCACGGGTCTGCAGGTCTGGATCAGAAGAGCGGAATCTCGCCGCTGTCGACCCGGGCGAGGAGGGTTTGCATGCGCTTCCAGACTGCCTCGATCTCGAACCTGGCCAGGCCGAGCTGGACGGTGTCCCCGGCGACACGCACCCCCTCGTTCGGATAGAGGTTCTCGCCCGGCGGCACCGAGCGGTAGGTGCCGCTAGCGTCCTTTTCCAACTGCGCGACGACGCCGAGTTGGTCGAGGTCTTCGCGGCGCAGCTTGCGAAGCCGCTCGATCGAATCGCGACGCAGGGCCGGCACGAAGATGACGTTCCATCCATCGACCAGGGGCAGGCGGAGCAGCTCACCAAAGGAGATATCGTTGTCGGGGGCGAAGATCTGCCGTCGGTCGGGGTCCTTCGAGACCAGAAAGTTGCTCCTTTTCGGATCGCCGAAGTCGATGAGATAGGTGTAGAGGTTGAAGTTGGCGAGGTAGTAGGCATAGGTCGGGTCCGAGACGAAGCGGGTCTCCTCGTAGAGGCTGTCGTCGAAGCCGACGTCGAGCAACCAGACCTGGACCAGGCCGAGCACGCAATTCGAGTCCGGCAAGGTCGGCCTGGATGTTCCGGCCCGCCTCTCATCGTGCAGCGCGAGTGAAACGCAGTAGGCGAAGGCCGGCGGCACCACGTAGTCCTCCGGGTCCAGGAAGAACTTCTGGATCTGGTAGGCGGCGATCTGCCGGCGCGGGCTGTCGTTCTGTGCCTCTAAAGCTGTGGCGTCGGTCGTCGCCTTGCGCGGCATGTCCTTCCACTTGAATCGAATGACTTTGCGCTCGCCCGGCGCGTTCGGGAACTTGAGCTCGACCGAGCGCGCGCCGGACGTTCCGTAGGCGGTGCGCTTGTCGGTGACGATCTCGAAGTTCATGGCGTTGAGGTCCGCAAGCAAACTGGTCTCGATCACCTCCGGCGGATAGGGCCAGTTCGGGAAGGCGTTGGCTGCCGCCGGCCGTTCCGCGGATTCGAACTCCAGCGGCAAGCCGGTGTTTGCGGGGATGTTCACGCATGCGGCAAGGACCAGACTCAGGGTCGCAGCCGCCGCCGCCTCGATGGCCTTGGGTCGCTTGCCGAGGTTCCCGACTCCGGATCTCGCCCGAGCTTCCGTTGCTTCAAAGACCATCACACCGGAGATCGCATGGCCACAGCGGCCGATCGCCTTGGACCACATCGCTCCTGCTTCCCCTTCCTGTCCTGTCCCGGTCCCGCTCCTCGGACCGTTGCTCCCCTCTGGTGAAGATCGTCTCACCAAATCAATGCTTTCGCGAAATCTTTCGCCAATCCAGAAGCTTAAGCTGCGTCTGCGGCGCCTGCCAGTGAATTTGCGCGAGCCTCATGCGATGCCCTCCGCACAAGCCGGGACGGCCTGCTTTGCGGGCAGCGGCTGACGCCAGATGGTGTCCTCCGGCAGGCCACCCATCCCTCAGTGCTCTCGACATGGTGAGTGGTAGCCGTTCATCGCTCGACCGGGGCATGGGGCGTCGGTTGAGAGCTGGGTTCTTGGCAATCCAGGCGCTGAAAAATCCGCTTGCCGCCTCGGGTCTTCTGCGCGCCAAATTGAGATCTTCGATCGGCGGGACCGGGAGCGCCCAGATGCGGCTGACAGACGAGCAGATCGAGCGTTTTTCGGAGGACGGCTTCCTCATCCTGCCCGAGCGCTTCTCCAAGGCGGAGGTCGCGGTCTTGCGGCAGGCCATGGCGCGGGTCTTCGCCCAGGACAGCCCGGCCGACATCCGCGAGAAGGGCAGCGGG
>JASJAL010000156.1 GCA_030067055.1 Kiloniellales bacterium
CAGGAGCATCGGCGGCTGCTCGAATCCAGTGGCCTTTCCTATGAGGAATCGACGGCGGTGACGGCGGCGCTGTTCGGCCACATGATGAACAAGGGCCTGTCGGAGATCCAATCGCGCCATCTTGGATTTCTCACCTATCGCTATCTCCGCGTCGCCCTGGGCCGCGAGAAGGCGCAGCGCTACCTGGTGCTGGTCAACTACCGAAAGAGGGAGCAACCGATCGTGCTGATGATCGGCGGCGCCAGCGGCACCGGCAAAAGCGCGATCGCAACCGAGGTGGCGCACCGACTGGACATCGCCCGCACCCAGTCGACCGACCTGCTCCGCGAGGTGATGCGGATGATGATCCCGGAGCGCCTGATGCCGGCCCTGCATCGGTCGTCCTACGACGCTTGGCGGAGCCTGCCAGGCAAGGTCGGAGACACTGACGCATTGCTGATCGACGGCTATCAAGCTCAGGCGGACCTGCTCTCGGTGCCCTGCGAAGCGGTGATACGGCGATCGCTCGACGAAGGTGCCTCGGTCATCCTGGAGGGCGTGCATATCCAGAACAGCCTGATCGAAAAGGTGCCTTCGGACAGCGGCGCCATCGTGATCCCGATCATGCTGGCGGTGCTGAACCCACAGCAACTTCGACAGCGGTTCATGGGACGGGGCCAGCAAGTGGATCGACGCCGGGCCGAGCGCTATCTCGACAACTTCGGCTCGATCTGGCGGCTGCAGGCCCACCTCCTGTCGGAGGCCGACAGGGGGCACATCCCGATCATCATCAACCACGATCGGCAGCAGGTGATCCAGGACATCATGACGGTCATCGTGAGCGCCCTCCTGGAGCGACTGAGCGCCGACCCTTCGGAGGTTTTTTCCTGAGTGTCAGACCGATCGACGCGCTAAGCCGGCGCGGTCACCCGACGACGCTAATATGCCAGCGTGACCTCTGGGCTCCCGGTGGCTCCATCTTCACCACCAAGCCGCTGGGGACCGTGACCGCGGAGCTGTCGGAGAGTCCGAAGTGACCGCAAAGCACACGAAAGACCCCCGAGTGAGCCACCACCAGAAGCGGCGAAGGTCCGTCTATCGAGCGCATCTCGGCGATCACCCGCTTGGCAAAAGCTTCGCGGCCTTCCACCGATTCCGCGCTGGGCTCGGAGGGCCGCAAGTCCTTGTGCAGGCCCTGGTAGGGGCCCCAGTTCCGTTCCATCAGGCCCGGCGCTGGAAATACCGGAACCCCCCGCAGAATCGACAGGATCGAGGCCGTCTCCCAGGCCCGCATCAGAGGGCTGGCGTAAATCGATCGAAGCAGAACGCCGTCAAGCGCACTCGCCGCCTTGATCGCGGACTGCCGTCCCTTGGCGATCAGCCGCGTGTCGTTCTGTCCTTGGACGATCCCGCGTTCGGTTTCGCGGGTTTCCCCGTGGCGCAGGAAATAGAAGGGCGTGACGCCGAATTCGAATCGCGTTTGCTCCAAGACCTGGCTCTCTGTCCTCGCCGCGCCGGAGCGCAAATCCATCGGTTCTAGCTTTCTACGATCCATGGCTCTCTAAGGCCTACAACTTCAACGACGTCCGCTTCCAAACAGTCCGACACCAGGCACTGCCGCCGGATTCAATTTGGAAGCCAGCGATACATCCGGCTACTTCTTCGTACGTGTACCGGCTCGCGCCGGACCGATGGCTTTTCCCTTCCAGCGAACGTCGTAGAGATCGAGGCGCCGTTGCCGAAAATTCTGCACGGAGCCCTGGCTGCGCAACTCCTTGAGCAGCCCAAGGTCGAGGTCCGCGATCAGGGTCGTCTCCGTATTCGGTGTAGCCTCGGCCTTGACCGCATCATGGGGAAAGGCGAAATCCGAGGGCGTGAAGATCGCCGACTGCGAGTAGTGAATATCCATGTAGCCTAGGTTCGGAATGTTACCCATGCTTCCCGTCGTGACCACGTAGCATTCGTTCTCGATGGCGCGCGCCTGGGCGCAGCGCCTGACCCGCAGATAGCCGCTCTTGGTATCCGTCAGGTAGGGGACGAAGAGGATCTGCATACCCTGCTCGGCCAGGAGTCGGCTGAGTTCGGGAAACTGAGCGTCGTAGCAGACCAAGATTCCAATCTTGCCTTCATCGGTGTCGAACAGCTTCAGCTCGTCGCCGCCTTTCAGACCCCACTCCAGCTCCTCGTCCGGGGTCGGGTGAAGCTTGTACTGAAAGTCCCAGCTGCCGTCGCGCCGGCAAAGGAAAGAAACGTTACGAAGCGTGTGATCGTCGTATTCGGGGAGACTACCGGCGACGACGTTAATGTTGTATTGCACGGCCAAGTCCGAGATGTACTCCCGGATTCTTTCCGTGTACTGGGAGAGCGACCGGATCGCCTCGGCATCGCTTTTGACGTGGGGATAGAACTGCGACATCAGCGAGGCGTTGAAGTACTCCGGCAAGACGACGAAATCGCACTGATAGGCCGCCACGACATCGATGTAGTACCTCAAGTGCGAGCGGAAGACGTCGAAGGTCGCGGCCGGCCGCATCTGCCATTGCACCGCCGCCACCCGCGCAATCCGCTTCGGCTCCCCCAGGAGCTTCTTCTGCTCCTCGAACTCAATGTTGAACCATTGCGAGATCACCGCGAAACCATGGGACTCCTCGTCCTCCGGCAGATAACCGGTGATGACACGACGGACGTGAAAGTCGTTGCTCAGCTGGAAGGTCAGGACCGGGTCGTAGATCTCCCGCGCCTTGACCTCGTCGATGTACTGCTGTGGCGTCAGCTCGGCGCTGTACTTGTCGTAGCCCGGGATCCGTCCGCCGAAGATGATCCGCCTCAGGTTCAGCTTGCGGCAAAGTTCCTTGCGCGCGTCGTACAGCCGACGACCGAGGCGAAGCCCGCGGTAGTCCGGATGCACGAAGACGTCCACTCCATAGAGGGTGTCGCCGGTCGGGTCGTGGGTCGTGAGATAGCCGTTACCGGTGATCTGCTGATGGGTGTGAAAGTCTCCGAACTTCTTGTAGTCGACGATCACGCTGATCACCGCCGCGATGACCCGGCCCTTGTCCTCGAGGCAGATCTGGCCTTCCGGAAAACGGGCGATCTGGGACTCGAACTGGTCCTGTGACCAGGCGCCGCCAGCGTGCCCATAGACCAAGTCCATGATCTCCTTCAAGGCCGAAAAGTCGGAGACCTGGGTATTGCGCAGCCGCAGCCGGTGCTGCAGTGCGGCACCCTTTTTCTTCTGCGTCCCCCGGCTGCCCCTGCCGGCCTCCTTGCCGTGTTTCGCGGGGGTCCGCTGCCCGGACGATTGGACCAGTCCCGACTTGTCCTGCCTCGACTTGACTTGCATGGCGTTCCGCCCCTTTCGGCCGCCAGTCGTTTCATTCGAAACGAATATCTACCGAGCGACGCGGGAAATCATTGATCTTGATCAAAAAATGGGTGCGATAGCCTTGCCCTACGCCTCGGAAGATGACGCTGGACCCGGCGTCGGTCGTGCCAATTGATCAAGATCAACGAGGCCTCGGTCCGCCTCGCGCTAGGAATGGCGCCTGGGAGGCAAAAAACAATGTTCGAAATCCGAATCCACGGCCGCGGTGGACAGGGCGTGGTCACCGGCGCAGAGCTGCTTTCCGTGGCCGCCTTCGACGAAGGCAAGCACGCCCAGGCCTTTCCAAGCTTTGGCTCCGAGCGGATGGGCGCGCCGGTGGTCTCCTTCTGCCGGGTCGACGACCAGGAGATCAGGTTGCGCGAGCCGATCCTGGAGCCCGACGCCTTGATCATCCAGGACCCGACCTTGCTGCATTCTGTCGACGTGTTCTCGGGCCTGAAGCCTGAGGGCTACATCCTGATCAACTCGACCCGCAGCTTCGATGAGCTGGGGATCGCCGACTTCGTCGCCAGCTTTCCGCCCCACCACGTCTGCGACCTGGGGGCGACCGAGCTGGCGCTGCACCACATCGGCCGGCCGGTGCCCAACGCCGCCCTGCTGGGCGGCTTTGCGGCGATTACGGGGCTCCTGGCCTTCGAATCGGTCGAGAAGGCGATCCGGGAGAAGTTCCCGCCGGCCATCGCCGAGGCCAACGTCGCCGCCGCCCGCGACGCCTACGAAATCGCCAAGGCGGCCTGAGGGCCGCCGAGAGGAGAGAACGAACCATGCTGAAGCAGATCGAAGGCTCCCAGGCGGTCGCAGAGGCGGTCGCGCTCTGCCGGCCCCAGGTCGTCTGCGCCTACCCGATCACGCCGCAGACCCACATCGTCGAAGGAGTCGGCGCCCTGGTGAAATCGGGCCAGCTGGAGAATTGCGAGTTCATCAACGTGGAATCGGAGTTCGCGGCGCTCTCGGTCGCGATCGGTGCCTCCGCGGTCGGCGCAAGGGCCTACACCGCGACCGCCAGCCAGGGCCTGCTGTACATGGCAGAGGCCGTCTACAACGCTGCCGGCCTGGGCCTGCCCATCGTGATGACCGTTGGCAACCGGGCGATCGGCGCGCCGATCAACATCTGGAACGACCACAGCGATTCCATGTCGATGAAGGATGCCGGCTGGATCCAGCTGCATGCCGAGACCAACCAGGAGGCAGCGGACCTGCATATCCAGGCCTTCAAGCTCGCCGAGTCGCTGAGCTGCCCGGTCATGGTCTGCATGGACGGCTTCATCCTGACCCACGCCTACGAGCGGGTCGACATCCCGACCCAGGACCAAGTCGACGCCTTCCTGCCGGGCTTCGAGCCGGTGCAGCAAGTCGATCCCGCGAGGCCCTATTCGATCGGCGCCATGGTCGGACCGGAGGCCTTCTCCGAGGTCCGCTATCTTGCGCACCAGAAGCAGATGGAAGCGCTGGAGCGCATCCCGCCCATCGCCGCCGAGTTTGCAGAGGTCTTCGGCCGCGAGTCCGGTGGCCTGCTGCGGACCTACCGGAGCAAGGGCGCTGAGACCGTGGTCGTCGCTCTCGGATCGATCAACGGCACGGTCAAGGAGGTTGTCGACACCCAGCGCGAAGCCGGCGTCAGCATCGGCAGCATCAGCATTTCCTCGTTCCGCCCCTTCCCCCTGGCCGAGCTGCGCGATGCGCTGGAGGGCGCTCAACGGGTGGTCTGCCTCGAGAAGAGCCTGGCGCCTGGCCTCGGCGGCGTGCTCGCCTCCAACGTCCGCATGGCGCTGCGCGGCCGTTCGCTGCCTGTCTACACCGTGATCGCCGGCTTGGGCGGCCGGGTCATCACACGAAAGTCGCTGGCCGAACTCTTCGAGCGGGCGGTACGCGACAGTCTGGAGGACGTTACCTTTCTCGACCTCAACTGGGAGGTCGTGCACGAGCAGCTTTCCCGGGCCCGCGACGTCCGCCATTCCGGCCCCATCGCCGAGAACCTGCTCAAGGCCCTGAACCCGGGCCTGGTGCGGCGCGTGTCGTGACGAAAGGATCCCAATCCATGACCGAGGAAACCGCGCTTCAGAAGGTCAAGTTTTACCAGACCGGCACCCACACCGTGGGCAACCGCCTGATGGACGAGGACGCGCGCAGCGTCCAGGCCTCGACCGAGCGATCCAATGCCATCACCTCGGGCCACCGGGCCTGCCAGGGTTGCGGCGAAGCCCTGGGCGCGCGCTATGCCCTGGATGCGGCGATGCGCGCCGCCGATGGCAAGCTGGTCGCGGTCAATGCCACCGGCTGCCTGGAGGTCTTCACCACCCCCTATCCCGAGACCTCCTGGCAGATCCCCTGGCTCCACTCGCTCTTCGGCAATGCGCCGGCGGTAGCGGCAGGGGTGGCCGCTGGCCTGCGCCGCCTGGGTCGCGACGACGTCAAGGTGGTGGCCCAGGGCGGTGACGGGGGCACGGTCGATATCGGCTTCGGCTGCCTCTCCGGCATGTTCGAGCGCAACGACGATGTGCTCTACATCTGCTACGACAACGAGGCCTACATGAACACCGGCGTGCAGCGGTCCTCGGCAACGCCGCCGACCGCCCGGACCGCGACCACGCCCGCGGTCGGCGAGGCGCCGGGCAACGTCTTCGGCACCGGCAAGAACATGCCGCTGATCGCCATGGCCCACAACATTCCCTACGTCGCCACCGCCACGGTCGCCGACCTGCACGACCTCGAGGCCAAGGTGACCAAGGCCATGACCATGAGCGGGTCCCGCTACATCCACATCATGGTGCCCTGCCCGCTGGGTTGGGGCTCGCAGTCGGCGGACACCATCAAGATCGCGCGCCTGGCGGTCGAGAGCGGACTCTTCCCCTTGATCGAGGCCGAACACGGCGCGGTCACCGCGGTCAAGAAGATCCGCCGCAAGGTCCCGGTCGAGGACTACCTGCGCCTGCAGCGCCGCTTCGCGCACCTCTTCAAAAAGGGCGCGGAGGACCGTGACCGGATCGCCGCCATCCAGCGCATGGCTGACGCCAACATCGCCAGGTACGAACTCCTGCCGGAGGAGGCAGACGCATGAAGGACAACGGCCTACCCTTCGCGATCACCCTGGACCCGGGCACCAGCCTGGCCAACCAGACCGGCTCCTGGCGCAACGAGAAGCCGGTCTATCTTGACCGGTTGCCGCCCTGCAACAACGCCTGCCCGGCCGGCGAGAACATCCAGAAATGGCTGTTCCACGCCGAAGAGGGCGACTACGCGGCCGCCTGGCAGAGCCTGGTCGAGGACAACCCGCTGCCCGCCGTCATGGGCCGGGTCTGCTACCACCCCTGCGAGGATGCCTGCAACCGCGCCCAGCTCGATTCCGCGGTCAGCATTCATGCGGTCGAGCGCTTCCTCGGCGATTTCGCGATCGAGAAAGGCCTTGCACCGGTGTTCGAGGCGGAGCCGAGCGGCAAGCGGGTGCTGATCGTGGGCGCCGGCCCCAGCGGGCTTTCCGCCGCCTACCACCTGACCCGGCTCGGCCACGAGGTCACCATACGCGAGGCCGGACCCATGGCCGGCGGCATGATGCGCTTCGGGATCCCGAAGTACCGGCTGCCGCGCGATGTCCTGGACGCCGAGATCCAGCGCATAGCGGATATGGGCGTGACTTTGGAGCTGAACACCAAGGTCGAGGACATCGAAGGGGCATTCAAGAAGGACGGCTTCGATGCGGTCTTCGTCGCGGTGGGCGCGCATCTCGCCAAGCGCACCGAGATCCCGGCCCATGCCGCCGGCAAGATTCTCGACGCAGTCTCGGTACTGCGCGAGATGGAAACCGGCGACGCGCCACCGCAACTTGGCCGTCGGGTGGTCGTCTACGGCGGTGGCAACACGGCCATGGACGTCGCTCGCACCGCCAAGCGGTTGGGTGTCGACGAGGCCATGATCGTCTATCGGCGCTCCCGTAAGGAGATGCCCGCCCACGACTTCGAGGCCCGGGAGGCCGAGGAGGAAGGGGTGATGATTCACTGGCTGCGGACGATCAAGCAGATCGACGAGACGACCTTCACCGTCGAGAAGATGGTCGTCGACGAGAACGGCCGCCCGCAGCCGACCGGCGAGTTCGAGACCCTGGAGGCCGACACCCTGATCCTGGCCCTGGGCCAGGACGTCGACACCAGCTTCCTCGAGACGGTCCCGGGGGTCGAGGTCGCCCGCGACGGCGTGGTACAGGTC
Organism: Kiloniellales bacterium; assembly: GCA_030067055.1. The sequence continues at coordinate 7,565 of JASJAL010000156.1, forward strand.
AACCCCCAGATGATGACCGGCCGCGAGGGCCTCTTCGCCGGCGGCGACATGGTGCCCTCGGAACGGACGGTCACGGTTGCGGTGGGCCACGGCAAAAAGGCCGCGCGCAACATCGATGCCTGGCTCCGTGGCGCGCGGTACGAGAAGGCGCCGAAGCACGAGGTCGCCAGCTTCGATCTGCTCAACACCTGGTACTACGACGACGCCCCGCCACGGGTTCAGGACCAGCTCGACCTGGTCCGCCGGCAGAGCAGCTTCGACGAGGTACAGCAGGGCCTCAACGAAGAGAACGCCCTATTCGAAGCGCGGCGCTGCCTGTCCTGCGGAAACTGCTTCGAGTGTGACAACTGCTACGGCATCTGCCCGGACAATGCGGTGATCAAGTTGGGCCCGGGGGCACGCTTCCGGTTCAACTACGACTACTGCAAAGGCTGTGGCATGTGCGCGGCCGAGTGCCCTTGCGGCGCCATCAAGATGGAGCCGGAAACGGTCTAGGCGAGCCGACACCCGCTCGACCCGCGCCGGTCGGACCCGGTTGGAAGTTCAGGGAGCGCAGAATGAACATCAAGATCGCCGACCTCATGGCCAAGCGGGTGATCACGGCCCAACCTCACCACAGCATCGACCACATTCGTGGCCTCGTAGAACGCAACCGGATCCACGCGGTCCCGATCGTCGGGCCCGACGGCGACGCCTGCGGAATCGTGACCACGGCCGATTTGGCGCGCAAGCTGAAAGGCGAGACGCCGGTCAAACGGATCATGTCGGATCGCGTTCACTGTCTGCCGGCCTATAACGACGTCAGCACAGCTGCAAGACTCATGCGCAAGCACAAGATCCACCATATTGTCGTGACCCACGAGAAGCAGGTGGTGGGAATCATCAGCTCGCTCGACCTGCTGAAGCTCCTCGAGGAGCGTCGCTTCGCGGCCAAGAATGCGCCCTCCCACCAGAAGAAGAAGGGGCGTCTGGTCCAGATGTAGGCTTTTCCCGGGTCGGAAAGGGCCATCCCTGCCGTGGGGAACCCGGCAGTTGGATCGTCGGCGGCGCCCACCTCAGAGGTTTCGAGTTCGCGCCACATCCGTCGATCGACCGTATAGCCGAAGCGAACCGAGACAACCTACCGTCAGAATATCACTTGTATCTGCCTTGACGGCCCGTCTCCAGCGCCCAAGTTTCCTAGGACAGCAAGGGATGGAACTGCGGGCGGATTCCGGCAAGGCTTCACATGGACGACGGCACAACGACGCAACTGCGGCACAATCCCATAGCTCGGATCCTGTGGGTGACGTTTGGGCTGCTCAGCCTGGCGCTCGGCATCCTGGGGATCTTCCTGCCTCTGCTGCCGACCACGCCCTTGGTTCTGCTGGCGGCCTTCTGCTTCGCCCGCGGCTCGCAGCGCCTGCACGATTGGCTGGTCAGCCACCCGCGTTTTGGGCCGCCGATCGAGGCCTGGCGCCGCTATGGCGCCATCTCCCGCGGTGCCAAGCAACTGGCGGTCTTCGCGATGCTGCTGGTTCTCCTGCTGAGCCTGGCCTTGGCCGTGCCCTGGAGCGTACTGGGCATCCAGGCCGTGGTCCTGGTCGCGGTCGCAATCTTCATCCTGACCCGCCCCCTGCCCCCCGAAGAGCAAGACGAAAGCGGACCCCTGCCGTGATTTCTCGCCCCGCCGACTTGCCAAATCGCCCGGGATGGATCGTTATGGACCGAGGACCGAGGCGCTTCAGGGGAGGACAGCATGAGCAGCAACGGCAAGGTCGCGATCGTCACCGGCGCCGGCAGCGGGATCGGCCGCGCGGTGGCCACCACCTTCCTCGAAGATGGCTACAACGTCGCCCTCGCCGGTCGCCGCCAGGAGGCCCTGGACGAGACCCTGACCCTGGCGGGCGAAGCCGCCGAGCGCGGCCTGGCGGTCTCCTGCGACGTCGGCGATCCGGACTCGGTCGCCAAGCTCTTCGCCGAGACCCAGGCGCGCTTCGGCCGCCTGGACGTCGTCTTCAACAACGCCGGCGC